>JBCCIM010000051.1 GCA_039111535.1 Bacteroidota bacterium
ATCTGCGTTTGCTACGGGCACGAGTTTGTCTTCATCGCCATGAATCACGGTTACGGGTTGGCGAATGTTAGCCCAAAGTGGCATCATCGCTTCGAGTTCGGGTTCAAGGGCCAGTATTTCCCTGTTGCATACCAGCAGGCTGGTTGGAATTAGCCAGGAGATCGGAGGTGCCGCCGCAGGGTATTGATACCATTTCATGTCTTCCAGCGCAGGATCTATCGACGCGGACAATAGCAGGAGCGATGCAACTTTTTCTGGCGCGTCCATTGCCATCCGTGCAATCACAGGGCCACCAAACGAATGACCGACGAGCAGAGCCGGCGCACCCGGACTCCGGCGTTCGAGGACATGCAACAAGGCTGCAGCCTGCTTTTCCAAAGACGGTTCATGTTCACCATCACCTGATTTTGCATACCCCGGCCTTGTCACGGCAATCATGTGAAACCGTTCGAGCAATACGGGACTAGTCAAATAGCGGGAAAAGTCTCCCCAATCACCGGGCGATCCGTGCACAAACATGAGCGTCGGTTTTTCTGGATCTCCAATCTCTACAGTATGGACAGGTTGCCCCTCATATTCGATGACTTCTTCGCGCGGCGTATGTGAGAGTCCACTCAGTATTTCCATCGCATCTCCTTCCGGCACCAGGAATCCAAGCTGATTCACATAACTGACGGCCCCAGCGATTAAAAGCAGGAGCACCGCGCCAACAAAGATACTGAGTCGTTTAATACATCCTTTCATCATGGAATAGGGTACGTGGGTTGAGCAGTTGATTGTTGCACCAGACGAAGGGAACTGTATCAAACGGCGCGGTTGAATGCCCCCTAGCTGCCGGCAAACAGATCGCGGCCGGCAACAAGCGCACGCATTTTCCCATCAGCGACCGAACGGGGTAACATCCAGAATCCACAGTCGGGATGGACGTACTTGATCCGTTCTTCGCCCACATAATTGGCGGCAACTTCAATGCGTCGGGCGACTTCCTCTGGTGATTCTATGACCGTCGTTTTGATATCGATCACGCCAATCCCAAGTCCAATATGGGTATCCAAATCAACAAACCGCTCTAACTCTTTGTAACCGCGGAAGGCAAACTCCAGCACAAGGTGATCAGTGTGCAGGCTGTTCATGTACGTGAGCAGTGCTTGCCATGCCCCCTTCTGAATGGACTGCCCGCCATAGTTGCCAAAACAGAGGTGTACTGCCGGCGTATTTGGCACGGCATCCAGCATGATATTGATGGCTTCTGCGGCCCAGGTGCCTTCGTGTGGTGCACCAGGCAAGTTGGCTTCGTCAAGCTGCAGCACGTCTGCATCGATTAGCCGAATCTGTTGAGCAAGTGCCGAAGCGATGGCACGCGTGAGTTCGGGGCGTTGGCCGTAGTGTTTGTCGAACAGCGTTTTGCTCAACATGTGGGGGCCCGTTATGGTAAACTTGAGGGGTTGGGTTGTAAGTTGGCGTACGCGCGCATAGTCGCTCACCAGATCGAGCGTCCCTTCTGAAATTGGAGCTTCCACAACCCCGGCCGGCGCTTTCCGAAACCCCATGCCGGCCAATTTCTGGAAGTCCTCGATATCCTGCCGGCCCATGGTCGTGCGGATGCCACCCAGTTGTCGCACGAAGTAATCAATCATCCCATTGGTCTGCGGATGGTTGATGTCAAAGCGGTATAACTCCCCATCCGCTATCAAATCCAGCCCGGCTAATTCCTGCGTTTTCAGCACCACGGCGGTTGCATCAGCAAGGGCCTGTTCACTCGGTGCAGCCACCAGCCAGTCCAACATTGGATAGCTGCCTACAACTGTTGTTTTAATCATAAAGTTACTGTAGAGGCGCCGGCGCTGTCGAGGCTGGCGCTTTTGAATCGTTCAACAAGCCAGGGCGTCCCGGATGCAGCGGCAGAACGTTGCATGGCCTCTACAACAGCCAGCGATTGCAATCCAACCCAGCCGTCGGTTTCTGGCAAGGTATGTTCCGCTACGGCCTCGCCAAAAGCCTCCATAATGAGGCGATAACTTTCAAACCCATTGAATTCATCGCGGACTTCGATGGGAGCACCGGGGTGCGTTGGCATGGCCTCTGCAAACGCAAGCGGCGTAAAGGTGAAACTGCCCGGCTGCAATTGCAAGGTCCCACGGGTGCCGGCAATCCGCAAAGAAAATAACTCCTGCGTGCAGTAGTTGCTGATCATCGTCCCGAGGCTACCGCCTGACACCCTGAAAATAGCACAGCTGCTGTCTACCAGGTCATCCCGTGTTATGGCTGACTGTGCGTACGCGGTAACCTCTTCGATGTATCCAAGCAAGTAATGCACAAGATCAAACGCATGGATGGCAAGCTGGGTGACCGGCAGAATGGGGACGAGATCTGGTTTGCGGCGCCAGGAATCAACGGGGAGCCGCATGCCTGTAGGGGCTGAAAAATGTATTTCGGTACTAATCACCTGCCCGAGTTCGCCGCTTTCAAGACAAGCGCGGGCTTTTCTGGCTGTCTTCCAGAACCGCATGTTGTGCCCTACCATAAGCACGCGGCCTTTAGCCTCTGCTTTGGAAATCATAGTCATGCCTTCATCCAAATTGCTTGCAAGAGGCTTTTCGACAAAGACATGGAGGTCAGCTTCCAGCGCGGCCAATACCTGCTTCCGGTGCAGGTGGTTCGGTGTTACCAAAACAACAGCTTCCAACTGGTCCATACGGATCAGTTCTTCAAAAGAAATGGCGTTATAACATCCAAACCGCGTAGCAGCCAGCGCAGCTGCTTCCTTGTTCGGATCATACACTGCGATCACATCCAGATTGGATGCCTGCTCACATGCTTGTTGTATGGTGTTGCCGTGGCCGCCCAACCCTACAAGACCAATCCGCACAGGCTCGTTTGCTTCAGAAGGGGTCATAACACTTGCGCCCGAAGGCGTATCGATAGATCAGGACTATCAAAAGCGGTGATTTACTGCATATTACCAATTAAATGGTACGTATTTACGCGCAATTAAAGTATTCGTTTTTTAAGAAACCTGTTAAGTCTGCTACCGGCGCGAGCCTACAACGCATCCAGCAGCGCTCTTAGCGCCTCGACACTGGCTTCACTGTTGCGCACCAACGGCTTACAGTGGGTTTCTATGGTTAGATGTTTGATCTTTTTATGGCCTGCAAGATCGGGCAATAACGTAGCCCAGGGGACAATGCCTTCACCCAACGGACACCAGGGTTCTGCTTCATCATCCGGCGTATAATCTTTCACGTGTACATTCACCAGATAGGGAGCAAGAATGGCAAACGCTTCAGCATCAGGTTTCTGTCCGCTCCAGTGAAGATTGGCGGGGTCCCAGTTTATACGGAGTGCGGGGTGGCCAATTTCTTCAAGCAGGGCAACCGATGAATCGGGGCGGTCGATCCAGAACGCCGGCTCATTTTCGAAAGCAACCACAAGATCAGCCGCCGCAGCCTGCTCTGCTATCTGCTCAAAGGCGCGCAATACGTGCAGTCGATTTGCCGGCGCGTTATCACAGCCATCAAACGCAAACGCGATAACGGTTTTGCAACCAAACCGCTGTGCAAGCTCAACCGTGCGAGGAAATACATCTTCAATTTCGCGCTTGCGCTGCACGGCTTCTTCCACGTTACCTTTAAAAATGCCGGGAGACACCGCTGTGATTTTGGTGCCGGCAAGTAACGCGTGATCAACCAGGTGAATCTCTTCGTCTGTAAAAAACGGAAACCGCCGCTCCTTCCCTTCCCGCAATTCAAACCGCTGGATACCCCAGTCGGCAGCCCGGTCAAGGGCTTCTCCCAGGTCGCGTGTGATCTCGTCACTCACGATACCTATTTCCAGTGCTCTATGCATATCGTTTTGCTGCTGTGCGTACCGGCCTTAATGCTGCAGGACCCCAGTCGCCCTACCCTTTTAGTCCGCTTAATGTAACACCTTTGATAAATTGTCGCTGCATCAATAGAAAGAAGGCAATTACGGGGATGACTGCAACACTGGCTGCCGCCATCATTTTGACAAATTCGGGGTTGTTGATATCTGAGAACCCAAGAATGCCTACTTCCAATGGTTTGAGTGTCTCGGTGTTGAGGGCAATGAGTGGCCAGAGGAAGTCGCTCCACGACCACATAAACAGAAAGATACTGTATGCTGCCAGCGTGGGTTTGATGAGGGGAAGCACAACATCCACATACATCCGCCAAACGCTAGCGCCGTCCATTCGGGCAGCATCCAGCAATTCGTCAGGAATGCCAACGATACTCTGTCGGAACAGGAAAATACCAAACGGCTCCATCAAACCAACCATGACGATGGCCCAATACGTATCTACCCATCGCAAATCTACCATCAAGTCGTAAAGCGTCAACATCTTTACCTGAAACGGGACCATCAGGGTGATGAGGATCGCTGCAAAAATCCAGTTTCTGCCGGGGAAGTCTACTTTCGCAAAGATAAATCCAGCCAGTGAACAAAAGAACAGCCCGGGAATGAGCTTGAGGAGCGTGTAGCCGGCACTGTTCAGGAAATACCAGACCATCGGCCGTTCCGTAAATACTGCAACGTAGTTCTCCCATGTAAGCGGCTGGGGCAAAAGCCCGCGCAAGATCAACCAGAACTGACGCGGCGTGTTAAAAAACGACTCTGCGTCAGCTGCTGTTTTCAATGAAGTCAACACCATCCATACCAGTGGCCCAAGCATGACAAATGCGCCGATGATCAGCACCAAGTGGGTAAGGAGGTTTGATATGTTTGAAGAGCGGTTCAAGGGTTAATGGAGAGAGGTGGTTGGGGGGAAAAGAGGAGTTTGGAGTTTGGAGAGGGGAGGTTGGAGCGAAGAGTTGGGCTCACTGATGATGGTAGTACGGAGAAACGGACATACAGAAAAACGGATACACGAAACCCCCTTCGTACAACGCGCAAATCATTTTGCATTTCTTGTGATTGATCCAATTATTTCCCCGCAGCTATCTGTTCAACGGCTTCCAAAACACGGTCACATTCAGCTTTGTTATTGAAAATGTGGGTTGAGACCCGCAACGCATCAAGGCCACGCTCGGTGACGATACGGCAACGTAGTTTAAAATCCTGGGCCAGTCGTCGGTACACTTCCCGGCAAGGCACGCCCGCGGTTTGGAAGGTTGTAATGCCGGCACGCAACGCAGGATCTTGCGGGGTCAACACGGTGACACTGTCGATTTCATCAAGGCCGTTATGTAAATAAACGCCAAGTGACTTGCCATAAGCAGCCACGCGTTCCATACCAATTTCGTTCAGCATACGGATTGCAGCCTGCATACCGACAATTTTGGTGGCATCGCGTGTCCCGCATTCATAGCGCACAGCTGTTTCATTGTACGCTAATTGATCGGGGATGTCGAAGGTGCCATTGTCAGAATACGCCCCAACTTCGGTGGGCATAACATCTTCGAGACGTTCCTGCCTGATGTATAACAAACCTGTACCATGGGTCGCCCCCATCCACTTGTGGCCACTTGTACCGTACGAGTCGCATCCGATCGATTCGAGATCAACAGGAAATGCGCCGGCAGACTGTGCTCCATCTACATGAAACCACAGGTTATTCGCCTGTGCCAGCCCAGCAATCTGCGTAACCGGCATCACAATGCCTGTTGGTGCCGTGAGATGGCTAACCTGAATTACGCGGGTTCGGGGCGAGATCAGTGCTTCAATACGGGCAAGGTTGCCCGCAGCGCTTTCCGGATCTGGTTCAAAAGCGCGTACCCGAATGCCGTGTTGTTTCTGCCGGCTCATCCACGGAATTGCGCCGCCCGGGTGCGCGTGGGTCTCGATGATTACCTCGTCGCCGGGCTCCAAAAACGTGAGGCCAGAGGCTATCGTGGCATTGGCTTCGGTGGCATTGCGCGTGAAGGCAATGGTCTCTGGCGGTACACGAAAAAAATCAGCTACGGGGTGTCGGGCTTCGGTGATTTTGCGGTGGCCATGTTCTGAGATTCGCTGCAGGTCCATCATCGTTTGCTGAACAGCATCAATGACGGCATAGGACGCCGGCCCGAGTCCGCCCGTATTCAGGTAAACGCGGTCGTGGGTCAGGGGATATTGCATCCGTACCTGCGCCCAATAGTCGTCGTCTGACACGGTTTTCGGATCTGGCAAGCGAAGATGTTTGCCGGCGCCCAGCATACCCAGGCCCATCACCGACAAAAAATTACGTCTTATCATTTGCATGGCATTCAAAGTCTACTGGATACGGCGATTGAGGCGAAACTGCATAAACGTCAACAAGCCTACAACGAGCAACAGGATGACAGCTGCAGCAGAAGCGTACCCAATGTCGTCGTACTGTATCCCTTGTTCATAGATGTGATAGACCACCGTACGCGTTGCGTTCAGGGGACCGCCTTGTGTCATCGCCAATACCGTTGTAAAGATCTGGAACGACCGGATGATCGCGGTCACACACACCAACAGCATAATGGGCCGAAGCTGTGGGAGTGTAATAAAGCGCAAGTTTTCCCAGCCGGTCGCCCCCTCGATACTCGACGCTTCGTAGTATGAATCTGGTATTGCCTGGATGGCTGCACCAAACAGAATCATGTCAAACCCCAGGTTTTTCCATATTGTCAGGGCAATTAGCGAAGGCAGCGCCAGTTCTTCGCTGAGTAACCATGCTTGCGCCGGCAATCCGACAAGGGAAAGCATGTAGTTCAACAGCCCATTGGACGCATAAAGCCAGCGCCACATCATGGTAGTGGCCAGTAGCGACGTAACAACCGGGATGAAATAAATCGCACGGTATACCCGCGCCCACCGTCCGGTTCGCTCTACCAGTACGGCACACCCCAACGCAAGGACAAACCCAATCCCAACCGCAAAGAAGACAAAAACCAGCGTATTCCAGAGGGCAGTCAGAAAAAGAGGATCCTGAAATTGGCGTACGTAATGCGTAAAGCCGATAAACGGCGCGTCACGGCGCAACAGTCCGTATTCGGTAAAGCTTATAACAATGCTTTTGAGAATCGGGTAGTACTGGAAAACAATAAAAAACACCACCACCGGCACGAGCATCAGCATAGCTACATGTGCCTCACGCCGGCCTCCCATAGCAAACAGCCAGCCAGCCTGTTTCCTGGCGGCGGATCGGTGCGATATTGGATTCCCGGGGTGTGACATGTAGTTTCTTGACAGCCGCCAGTACGCTGGAGGCGGAGCAAAACTTATGTAAATTAAGACGCCAGTTTAATGCCGAGTGTCGATTGCTGAGTGTCGAATGATTTAGTTTCGGCAGTTGCGTCAAGCAATGGCACTACCGAATAGCACAACTTACCATTTAGTTTTGGTCATCACAATTTCATTGGCGACATGCTGAGCCGATCTCTACTTCGTCTGATTTTACTAGTCGTCAGCCTGCTCCTGTGCGGGTGTAATGCGCCGGCGCCATCCGACAACAGCAAAAAGGTGGTTAGTGTATTTGTGCTGCCCATAAGTACTGACCAGGTAGGATTCTTCAACTGGGCTGAACAAACATTCGAAGCAGCTAACCCCGACGTCGACATACAGATTGAGCAATTCCCGGGGTCGTCTCTTAAAGATTATGAAATCAAGCTCAGACTCCGCTATGCAAGCGGCAATGCGCCAGACATCTGGTACTTCAGGGAGAATGAACTGGCAGAATACGTGGCCCTGGACTTGCTCGCGCCGGCACCGCCATACATCGAAAAAATAGTACAGGAAAACAGTGTCAATGAAATGATTCGGCAAGCGCCCTACTTCGATGGCACCTGTTACGGGATTGTGCATCATGCCGGGTGGACGATGTTGTACTACAACAAAGACCACTTTGCGGCAGCAGGACTCACCCGTCCCCCTAAAAACTGGCAGGAGTTGGTCGATTTTGCGGACCAGCTTACCCTGCGCGACGCAGATGACACTATCACCCGGGCCGGCTTTTCGTTGCGCAAGACGGGCTACAAGCAGGGCACTGCCGAAAAATGGCTGACGTTCTTCTACTCAGCCGGCGGGACACCTTTCAACGCAGCTGGATCAGCCAGTTACTTCGACTCCCCTGCCGGCGAAGCAGCGTTCCAGTTTTACGGTTACATCCTCGAAAAAAACATCGACAGCGTAACGTTGGATGGAGATCAACGGGGGTTTGGGCAAGGCCGCGTTTCCATGTTCATCCGCGAAGACCACGTAATCCATTGGATGGCTGAGAACTTTCCTGACGTCAACTACGGCGTTGCCCCCATCCCGCCCAAAGACAGCACCTTCACCTCATACTCTTCCGGCGGTGCTTTTCCGATGGTCGTCAATAGTGGCTCACCCAACAAAGAAATTGCCTGGCAATTCCTCGCGTTTCTCCTCTCGGATGAACCCTATCTCCGCTACGTACGCGCCGTTAATGCACAGCCGATTTTAAAATCTGTAGCAGTATTGCCCGAGTTTAACAGCGATCCGATGTTGCAAACGTATGCCAGGCAGTCCGTATATCTCCCGCCCAAGTTTGCACACGACAAAAACTCATTGGAAGTCATCGGTACCTACGTTGAGCGGTTTGCATACGGACACATGGACGCCGCGACTGCTGTACAGCGCATGCAATCAGAAATCAACACACAGATCCAGCTGGGATTTGCGCGACAGCAGCGCGAAGTGATGCGCTAACGCACCACAACAAATTGCTGGATATGCTGCGCATCTTCCGTTTGCACGCGGCAGAAGTATACACCACTTGCCAGGCCATCTGTATCGAGATCAATCTGATGCCGGCCTGACCCAAACAGTCCGTCGTAGAGCACACCCACCTGCCGGCCTAGCGCGTCATGCACTATAACGGTAACTTTGCTCGTTTGGGGCAAATTGATGTGCACAACACCTTGATTACGCACCGGATTGGGATAAATGGCATCCACTGTAAATTCGGTAACTGGCGCACCATTATCTTCCTGAGGAATAGCAATAGCTTCAGGGTATAACTGTGTGTTGGGTACCGGCTGTTTGATGATCGTATCGCTACTCCACAGTAAATGCGCCTGCGCTGTACTCTGGGCATCGTAGTAGGTAACCTCCAGCTCATATGTATTGTCAGCGTTAAGCTGGATGGTCTGACTCGGCGTTTCAGTGACGCTCTGCACCTGCCATTTATCAATAATCAGTGCACCGTCGAGCCAAACGCGCATGCCATCGTCGCTACGGGCATAAAATGTGTATGCACCACTTTCATCAGGCACTACAAAACCCTTCCACCGTGCGCTAAAGTTATCTGTCGGATAGCCTGCGATTGGACCATCTCCTGCCCAGTTAAAGTTGATCTGCGCATCATGTCTGATCTCACTGCTGCCTGTCAGATCCGGGGTACGGTAGTATTCTCCTTGCAAGCCCTGCACGGTTGCATCAGCCCGAACGCCAGGTCCGTGAAACACCACCCAGTTTACATTAAAAAGATCTGTTGCCCCTGGCTCATTTTCGAATACCAGATACAGCGTATGGGTACCACCGGGGTCTTCGACCGGGATGGTTACGTCTCGAAACGTCTGCCACCCACCCGTAAACTCTACATGTGCATAGCCGAGTTCAGGGCCGTCCGGCGCGTCCAATCGAACAGCAATCCGCCCACCGCTGCCGGCAGATGCAATACGGAACGTCATCCCAAAGATATCTTTGAGATTGATCGGGCCAATCGCAGCATAATCTCCATCATCGATAAATGCGAGATGGACTCCGCCACCACGTGGATCCTGACTATCTTCGGTACGCACACCTTCTTGCTCCAGGTAATGCTCTGCTTCAAATCTGCGCGGCTGGAGAATGTGTAGTGCGCGAGAGGTAAGCTGTCCCACGCCGTTGTCTCCCTTGTCGGTATAAGAGGCCTCCATCACATAGAATAACCGATCTCCTTCTCCACCATGGTCCTCTTCTGAAGCCACAAAAGAGCCGGTGCATCCTGTTGCCTGATCAAGTGGGTGTGTATGGTCGTCATGCCCGATAAACAATTGCAGGTCCAGGTCATCACAAGCGATACCCCCCGTTTCTGTTGAGCCGTCTTCCGGGTCCATTGCACCCATGTTAAAGGCCACGGGCTCCCCCCAATCGAAAATAGATCCGTCAGCCGGCGAATCCAGCATGATGGTTGGATAAGAATTACCCACCACAATCTGAAAACTTGCTACAGAGACATTCTCTGCCGGGTCTGTGGCTGTGAGGGTTGCTGTAAACACGCCGTTTTCCGTGTAGGTATGAGATACTATTGGATCGGTTGCGTCTACCGTGCCGTCCGCTTCAAAGTCCCAGGCAAAGGTCAGCGGCTCGTTCGGATCCGGGTCGAAAGATCTCGATGCATCAAACTGTACCTCCAGGGGGGATTGGCCGGCCAGTGGCGCAACTTCTGCTTGAATCACGGGCGCCCTGGATCCTTGCACAAAGGATATTTTTGTCAACCGTGAGTCTTCATTGTTGCCGCCAAAGCCTGTCCCCCACTCAAGCAGGTAAAGGGCGCCATCGGGGCCAGCTTTCATGTCGATGGGCCGCAGAAATTCCTGGTTTGAGAGAAACGGTTGAATGTCGAGAATCCCGCCCTGATCATCGAGCTTGACTTCATGAATCCAGTTACGGGCCCACTCATAGATGAACAACGTATCATCAAAGTAATCCGGCAGCCGCACTTGTATGTCTTGTGTCTCTTCTCTGTAGTACACAGGACCAGCGAGGGCTGTACGGCCAACGCCCTCAGTCACATCTGGAAACTCGGTTGAAGGATTGTAGGGATACCAGATCCATGCCGGCAGTGCGGGGGGCAGGTTGGTTGCGCCTGTGTTGTTGGGTGAGTCGTTGACAGGTGCATCACAATTGAAAAGGCTGCCTGAAGTGCTGGCACTAAAATCATAGTCGCGGTACGACTTGTTGTCAGCTATACAGTAAGGCCATCCATAGTTGCCGGCTTCTTTGGCCTGATTCCATTCATCAAAACCCCGTGGTCCGCGGCTGGTATCATCGTTGCCGGCGTCTGGTCCGACATCTCCCCAATACAGCCAGCCTCGCCGGCTGTCAATCGAAAACCTGAACGGATTGCGGAGTCCCATGATGTAGATTTCGGGACGACCATCTGCAGGGTCTTCAAACAGATTACCTGTCGGAACGGTGTACGTGCCATCAGGCTGCGGGGTAATGCGCAGAATTTTACCGCGTAGGTCATTGGTATTGCTCGAAGATTTCTGTGCATCCCAGGCTTCACGGCCAGGGCGTTCATCAATGGGCGCAAAACCACTCGATTCAAAGGGATTGGTGTTATCGCCAGTTGCAATAAACAGGTTACCCGCCGCATCGAAGCGCATGGCACCACCAGAGTGGCAACACTGCTCTCGTTGCACCAAGATGTCCAACAGCAGCGCTTCGGAAGATATGTCAAGCGTGTTGCCCGTCATGGTGAAGCGCGACACGTACTGCTTGTCAGTTTCAGTGACCGGTGAATAGAAGAGATAGACCCAGTTGTTGGTTTCAAATTCAGGATCCAGCGCAATCCCAATCAGGCCGTCTTCATTGGAAGTCACCACATCAATGGTGCCGGCTGTTGTGGTCAGCGCCGTCTGGGGGTCATAGATTTGCAGGTCTCCCCCACGCTCCACGTAGAAGACGCGCCCATCGGGAGCAATGTCCAACGCCATCGGGTTTTCTGTATTGTCATCCAGCGTAACCCGATCATAGTTGTCCCACACGGTACCGCCGCAGTCGCCGTCTATTTCACCGGCAGCGTATTCGATACCGTACAAAATGTGTTCTCTGAACAACGGCTCCGAAAAACTCTCGATGGTGTGTCCGCCTCCGGTATACCAGCTCCGGGCGCCTTCATATACCTGGCACCAGGCAATCGGGTGGTCAGCGCCCATGGTCCCTCCGTTGTACGATTTTTCGCTTAAGGTTGCGAGCACGTGCACATTGCCACGGGGATTATCCTGAAAGTTGTACCACTCATCAAAACGAGTCCAGCGCTCGGGCAGCATCTGCGTTGAGGGATGTTCATCATCAACAACATGTATGGTACCTGGCATGTCTGGCGGATGGCTCTCAAAGTAGGCGCCCACCAGACCGCCGTAGAAGGGCCAATCGTATTCAGTATCCGCTGCGGCATGGATGCCCACAAACCCGCCGCCGGCGCGGATATACCGCTCAAATGCAGCCTGCTGGTCATCATTCAGGATATCTCCCGTTGTACTGAGAAAAATAACAACCTCGTAGTTAGCCAGGTTTGCATCGGTAAAGGCAGCAGCGTCTTCGGTTGCATCGAGCTCAAAATTGTGGATAACAGCCAGCTCTTTGATCGCTGCGATGCCGGCTTCGATGGAATCGTGGCGAAAGCCGGCCGTTTTTGAGAAAACCAACGCGGTAAACCCGTGCGGATCTTCGGGCGGCTCAGGCGTTGTTGGCTCTGGACCCATGACCATGGCAGAAAACAAAAGGATACAGACAAGCCAGACCCATCGTTTTGGTGGCATCATGGAGTACGTAATTTAAAGTGGTAGCTTAGAGAGGACGGTGCCTACTCCACCAGCCTTGCTGCATACTTCGCGCGGAGCTTAAGCACTTTGGGTGCAATAACTGCCATGCAATAAGGCTGATAGGTATTGTTTGCGAAGTAGTCCTGGTGGTAATCTTCCGCGGGGTAAAATTCGGGAAGCGGTACAACTTCAGTAACAATAGGATCACCAAAGGTATTATCCGCAGTAAGTCTGTCGATAACAGCCTGCGCAGTCTTTTGCTGCTCCGCATTGTGGTACATAATGGTGGAGCGATACTGCGTCCCCCGGTCGTTGCCCTGGCGATTCAGGGTTGTGGGATCGTGCATCGCAAAGAAGATCTCCAGCACTTCTTCATAGGTAATTTCAGCAGTATCAAAGGACACCTGAACAACTTCTGCATGTCCGGTGGTACCAGAGCAAACTTCCTTGTAAGTAGGATTGGGATTTTTGCCACCGGCATAGCCAGAAACCAGTTTCTGAATGCCCTTGAGGGGACTGAACACGGCTTCGATACACCAAAAACATCCGCCACCAAGCGTAGCAACTTCTGTATGCGCTGTCATTTTCATCAAACCTGTTTGGATAGCACGCCAATTTAACAAACTTTCTACTTGAAAGCTTGGGCTATTACGTGCCCCTTCTTCGCGCAGCGTTACTGATATTCAGGTAGAATTTCGTTTACGATGTGATCCAAAATTGCCAGTTCTTGCTGGGCCTTTTTTGTTTGCATTTACGGCCCACTTTGCCGTTGTAGCAACAATCAAATCGAGGGCCGGCACGGTGTAGACAAACTGCCCACCATACCCCCATGCAAGCACAACTTCATCAGCGTTGCCATGGTCGAGGTACCACAGGTAGCCGTAGTCGACGTCGGTAAGGTCGCCATAGACAAAGTTGAGCGGCCACTGCACAGTTTGCACCTGTTGCATCCAGGTTGTCGGCACCACTTGCGTACCGTTGTAGGCACCATCATCCAGCACAAGTTGACCAAGTTTTACCATGTCAACGGGCTTGAGCTGGATACCGTGACCGCCATAGGGATTGCCCTGTTTGTCGGCATCCCAGGCAGATTGCGTAATCCCCAACGGTCCAAACAGATGCGTGGCTGCAAAAGCATCGAGTGACATACCGGTGGCTTCGGCTACCATTACCCCAAGGATATGGGTTGCGCCCGTGTTGTAGGTATAGTACGTACCCGGCGTATGCGAAAGGGGCTTATCGAGCACGTATTGCACCTGGTCCTGCGCGTTAATCCAGATTCCAAATTCATTGCCTCCTATTTCACTCCACTGAAATCCACCTGTCATTGTGAGCAGTTGCCCAACCGTAATTCCGGCTTTGTCATTCAAGTTTGCAGTACCTGCCAGGTGGTCGCCGATGGTATCATCGAGGCCGCCCATATGGCCTTCTTCAATAGCAATACCAACGAGAAGCGCTACAACGCTTTTGGTGACGGAACGGACATGTTTAAGGTCATTGGCGCTGGTGCCTGCAAAGTAGGATGCAGACACAATTTGCCCGTTGTGCATTGTGACCAAACTTTCCAGTCCCTTGATTTTGAGTTTGCCTCCACCGCCGCCGCCTCGCATGGCAGCAACATCATCTAATGCAGCTTCCTGGGTAGGCATTGTATCGCAAGAAACCAGTGCAAAACACAGGAAAAAACAGGTCAGGAGTCCACGAAAACGGGTCATACCAAAAGTTCGGGTAAATGGATAAATAATGCTACCAAGTATAAGGCGCAGGAAGTTAACGAAACATATCACTTTGGCGTATATTCGCCCACCCTAAAAAACGGGGTCGCCCAACGGGCTAACCGGGCAATTCTCGGCCTCGGGTTCAATGGTATAGATGATCGATGCAATTTTCCATCCAGCTGCTGTTTTCACCAGGTGAAACGCATCCGTACCACAATGGCTGAATGCCTCATCCTGGTAAAAATCATAGCGCGTCCAAACAGACGCCAGCATGCCATCTATGCGGATTTCGGGCTCCCAAACACGCTCCAACATGGGCGACGTTGCTCCGCCCAGCATGGCTACATCCTGATCAACCATGCGCCAGCCATAGCCGGGTTCGCCGTCTTGCGTGAACAATGCAATGGCCGCCCCCTCTGGCAGCATCACATCTCGAAATGCCGTTGTATCCTGCGTCGAAATCGCATTAATAAACTGATCTACGGCCGCAGCAACCTGCGTAGCCTCAGGATTGACGGGTTGAGGAGGATCGGGGACTTCGCAAGCGCACAACAGCAAAAAACAGAATAGCAAAAAACAAAATGGGAGATATTTCATAGCGATCTGTAAATAAAAAGGGGCAAGCGCAAATTACACGTTCTTTGTGTAAAATGCGCTTGCCCACGAAGAAAGCCGGAAGCAATCTCCCAAATTTTGGTCAGGTTAAACTAACTACGTTTGACGCTAACCCCACCGTTGGTTGTCATTACGCGAATTGTTTTGCCGCCACTGCCCAGTTTTGTGGTGATTTTGCGATCCAGGTTGCCTTGCACGGTAACCGGGAAATCAAATTTCAGCCGGCCATTAACCGTGCCGGTAACCAGCTTCGCAGAGTAATCTTCGGGTATTTTGAGGGTTACACCACCATTGGTTGTAGAAACATCCAGCCCTTCCCCTTCCCACGAATCGCCGGTGAGGCGTACGCTAACGCCACCATTGGTGGTATGCCCGGACACATTGCCGGCCATATCCGAGAGCGAAACGCCACCATTCAGCACATCAAAATCAACATCCCCATTGATTTCTTTAACCCGAACGCCGCCATTGTGCGTTTCGAGAGACAGGTCTGTTTCGTGCGGCACATAAATTTCAAAGCTCACAGATACCGAGGCTTTCCGGCCCCAGCGCGACATTTTCTGTGGCACGTCAGGTTCGATCGTTCTCCTGAGGCTCACTTCTACTTCCTCAACGAGTTCACGGGCCTGGCGTTCGGAACGCGCGCGTCCGGATACTTTAGCGCGCACGAGGATTTCGTTTTTATCCCAACCGATGATACTAATACCACCATTTTGCCCCCCATCCACATTTACCTGGTCGCGCGACTTGAGTTCGTACTCGCGGACTTCGCAGTATTTTTCGAGGTTGTTATTCCAGTTGTCGTCATCACACCAATCGTCATTTTGAGAGACGCGATCCTGTGCCATAGCCGGCACGGAAAGTAAAATCAACAGGGTGAAGGCTAGCAGTTTACGCATGATGAAAGGTCCAGCTTTTGATGAAGGAGAGGCTACAGCCTGCAGGAATACAGCTGCTAAATTTTTAAGCAGTACGTGAGTAGAATCGCTCAGGTTACACTATCCAGCCCCAGCACCTTTTAACGGGACCCAGACTTCTATACATTAGCTACGCATACCCTCTGGCCAACCAACGCCTTCACCTATGACGCATACATTTACAAAAGGCATTTTTTATCCGGATTCTTCAACCACACCAAACGCCCATCTGGTTGAACGGACCGCTGCTGAAGCGCTTGCATCACATGCCGGCCAGGAGGCCGTACCACGCCCGGCGATCTCCGGAGGGCTCTTTGTCTGTTTAGCAGAAAACTGCCCGGCACCTTTGCCGGCAGACAGGCCGCAAAATACGCCCTGGATGTATGCACGTATCAGCGCTGAAGGCGTCGGCATACTGACCGCTTCCTACCCCTCGTTGCTTTATGCATTGGTTGGTTTGTTGATGGATGGATGTTTGCCCGAAGATGCCGAAATCGAGGCCGGCTGTATGTTACCAGCCTCTTTTGCCTGGCACAGGCCGTTGTACGACACCTCCCTGACGCAAATCGCCCGTACGGCGCAAGACTTTGACGCCACCAAGTACATTGCCACTTTGGCCCGTTGTGGCTTTACCCATGTAGAAGTCAACGGCCTTGCCTCTCACACGGCGTTTGAGCCAGGCGTCCCCGGTGAATATTACAGCCAGTTCTATTCTTATGGCCCCGGGCTTATGCAGTTTGTAGACAGTACAATTACACGCGGCATTTATGACACCAGCTACCTGCAAGCAAACCTGAACAGGCTCAAGAAATTGGCTGCTATTGGCCGTACATATGGGTTAACCCCGGGCCTGCTTGCCTATGAGCCGCGTACGCTCCCCGAAACCTTTTTTCAGAAATACCCAACGTTGCGCGGGGCAAGGGTTGACCATCCTTTTCGTTCGCGTATGCCCCGCTACACGCTCGCGCAGGACCACCCCGTTGCAAGGACGCACTACAAAGAGCTGATCCAAAATCTGCTACAAGAAGTACCTGACCTTGGCTACCTTTCGGTATGGACAAACGACAGCGGCTCGGGGTTTGAGCACACAGCTTCGCTTTATAGTGGTCGGAATGGTGGCCCCTACCTGATCCGGGAGTGGCGCAATCACGATAAAATTGCAAAAGCGGCCGGTGAAAGCGCTGTAGGTTGGCTGCGGCTGATCCAGGCATCTGCAGCTGAAATCAATCCAGCATTTGAGGTAAGCTTGCGCATTGAGCCCTTCAAAGTTGAACACGACACCATCGTTGCCGGCATGGGTGACGGCCTTACGCTCGAAGCACCTTCTTTGCTGGTAAAGGGATACCACCTGCCCTATCAGCACCCAAGGCTACCCGAAAATGATGGAATCGCCGGCACCATGTTTCATACGACCATGGATGCTGATGAAAGCGAAAAGCTTGCACAATTCAGGGCTAGCGGTTTTGAGCCAATTGTACAGTATGCCCCAAGCTCAACCTTCAACATGGAGCCCCTGCTTGGCATCCCGTATCCGCGCATGGTATACAAAAAGCTCCAGGCACTCAGGCAATCGGATATAAAGCGGGTCAGCGCCATCGGAGGCCTGCTCAATCCACAGCAAACCCCCTACTGGCCCAATCTCGAAATACTGCGGCACGTTCAATTGGGGAATACCCAGCCTTACGAGTCCATGGTTGCTGACATCGCAAACCGGTGGGTCGAACCATCGCTAACAAAAGAACTGGTTCATGCTTGGCATACACTTGAAGACGGCCTTGCCTGGATGCCCTACTTACCCCTGTTCAGCAATTTCGGATTTGTGTGGTATCGCCTTTGGATCAGGCCTTTTATCCCCAACATTGAAGCCATTCCCGCAGCCGACCGACGCTACTACGAGCGCTTCATGGTAACCATGCCGAACAATTCGAACATGAATGATTTGGGGAAAGATGTCTTGTTTCAGCTCGTTGATGAGACGTCTGGTGCCTATATGGCGGATGCCTTTGACAAAGAGGCACTCCCACGGCTCCGAAAAGCTATCGAGATGATTGACAGGTTGGCCAAAGCTCAGGTACAGGAACCCGTGTTTGCAGACCTCCAGGTCAGGGCCCGCGCAGCGCTGTGCTGGGCTACAACCCAGCGAAATCTTTGTCATTGGGTTGTAAACGTTTATGGATATCTCAACACAACAGCCTCTGAGAAACAGCGTATCTATACTGAAAACCTGCAAGCCATGATTGATGACGACCTTGCCAATACACAGGCATTGCTCGATTTGTGGCGCAACAGCAAAATCCAATTTATGATCACATCGGCGACTGGGGAAACGCCTTACATCTATGGCGCCAACCTGGGGGAGCACCTGGAGCGCAAACTTGCGCTAACAGCAGCTTTCCGCCATCATACGCCATACATCGACCGCGATATCATCTGGCGGCTTGCTTAGCGCCGGCGTATATCCCAGATCTTGCTGTTTGCAATATTTCGCAGTGCTTTTGCGATGCTGTTGCTTTGTCTATGGTGCACTCTTGCATTCTG
This sequence comes from Bacteroidota bacterium, assembly GCA_039111535.1. Classification (NCBI taxonomy): domain Bacteria; kingdom Pseudomonadati; phylum Bacteroidota; species Bacteroidota bacterium. The sequence goes on from JBCCIM010000051.1 coordinate 18,250, forward strand.
CAAGAGCTTTTCGCTTATAAAGTCATTGCCTTTTTAGCCAAAAGCGCGGTGGGACTCAAGCGACTCTTCCTATCCATCAATCCACCTACATTCCTAAGTTATTTTTTCCTTAACAGGAGGGGAATAATGACAGTTTCTATTCTGCCATTCAGTCAATTTGTGACGACCCCTTTACGTGTTACTTGAACTCCCCCTCGGTTCTTGCAACAGGAAATTATGGCTCATATCCAAGCAGAGCCCTTACATGCGTCGGACTACCTTACCAGACGAATCGCGCTTGTTTATCCCTCTCTCTGATTAAACCAGCGCTGCCATGAGGTACGTACCGCCCGTAATTCCCGAGCATTTACGACTTGCCCAAAAGCTTTTTTACCAAAGCCGACCATGAAAAAAAAGTTCGATTTTTACTGGACACAGCGGATCATTGATCTGTTGATGAAACTTGCAGGTGTCGTTGTTACGTCGGCTGCGACCCTTGAAGTAGCGGATACAGCATTCGGAAACATAGCTGAGCCCTGGCTGACAGTTATTAAAGTAGGTGCCCTGATTCTTATTGAATGTGCTTTTATTGCGTCGTGGTTAGCAATTGATACCCAGCACAGCGCTCCCATGCCGATGAAAGTTGCATGGGCGATCACGCTGATTGTGATTTACTTCGCCCTTCTGATCATTGCAATTAATCACGGTGAAGGCGCAGCCGGCTGGGCCTTTCGTGCGGTACTTCTCGTGATGATTCTTCGAAGCATTTATGAGGCCGGCGTTTACGAGGTCCTCAAAAACCAGCGCAAGGAAGAACGCAATATCCGGAGCAGCTTCAAAGTACGCCGCGTAGGCCGGCAGCTCGCCAAAACCGATGCAATCAAGGCATTGAACATGGAAAGCGCCCAGGCCAATTATGCCCGCGAACTGGGTAGCGAAGTGGCCCGCGCCAAAATTGAAGCAGAGCACGAAGCTGCGCTGATCGACGTTAAATTGATGCGCGAACGCCTCATGGCTTCTGTACACGCAAAAGACAACCTCGCCCGTAAGAAATTCCAGGCGCAGATTCAGCTCGAAAGCAAGCAGGCGCAATTCCAGTTGAACGCAGCTAAAACGAAGCTTTCAAAAAACGGCTCAACATCCCTGCTCAATAGCCATAAAAATGGCAGCAATGGAAGCTCCAACGGTAGCAGCAATGGAAGCTCCAACGGCAGCAGCAACGGTAAGTCTTACGACAGCACCAGCAAAGACGGCCCTAAAATGTCCAATAAAAAGGACCGGCTGAAAGAAATGCTGATGTGGGCCCTTATGGAAAACCCTAATCATTCCAAACAGGCCCTGAGCGCGCACATTGGTGCTTCTCCAGGTACCATTCGCAAATACCTCGAAGAATTGCAGGATGAAGGCAAAGTGCAATCAACAAATAAAACGCGCTCAGGATATTCTGTAGTAGAAGCAGAATAACCAGCATACTTGACCTGTACCCTGTTTACAAAAGGCCGGTTCGAATCAACGAACCGGCCTTTTCTGTTTGAAACACTATTGATGCGCATTAAGGGTTGGAAGCAAGATCCAGCTTTTTTCGTGTTTTCGTATATCAGTGCTTCTGTTCTGCCCGCCTGCGGCACCAATAGCAATGCTTGTGTATGCGTCTATTGCAAAAAATATCAATCGGCATTCGAATATCGGCATTAAACGCGACCCTTCGTTCGCATGACTGGCGATTTATTGCTATGGTGTTTCTTTTCCATACGATAGCACGTTGGCAAAAATCCGAAGCGCACCGGCAATACCGAACGGAGCCTGTCGCTGGATTGCATATGCAAAGTAGGTGAAGTGGCCGGCCTCTACTTCTGCCATCAACCAGCCGCCTTGCTGGGGCGCCTGTCCGGTATCGTTAGACGACACCAACGGCGTGTATGCTGCATCCCATTCGGTGAAAAACTTCGACCCGCGTTGTTCAACCCAGTGGTCAAAATCTGCTGCGGTGATTTTGTTGGGGAAATTAAACACGGGATGCATGGGCTCAAGGATTTCAACCGGTGCATCTTCTTCAGATATTTCCTCTGCATTACGGGGGAGCCGGCCAGCAAAGGGTGCCATTGTCTGGGGCTGATACTCCGGCGTCTGGTACAACACGATGAGGTGCCCTCCCTGCTGCGCATAGTCCATGAGACGCGCATTGAATTGCAACAAGTCTTGCCGCACGGCATAGGCCCGGGTACCAATAACAATGGCATCAAACGAATTGAGGTCTCCCGTTTCGAGCATATCTGCGGCAAGCAGCGTAACCGTTGCCCCCAGTTGTTCAATGGCATCTGGTACTGCATCCCCTACCCCCATCACATATCCAATATGCAGCCCTTGTGCGATATCTACGTCCAGTCCATGAACATCCACCTGGGCTTTGCCAAACAGGTAATGCTTCTCAAGACCCGGCTGATCGACCAGTTCGTATCCTTCCGAATAAGCTACGCCATCAGCGGTCATTGTTGCGCGCACAGGGTATACCTCCGTAGCCAATTCGTCAGCCGTAACACGAAACGCAAATTGCATCTGCTGCCCAGCGTGCCGTATGGCAACAGCGTGCGTAGCCGGCTCAACACGCCATCCTTCGGGCACAGAAAGTTGCAAGGCGCCACGAACCCCATCCGGATCATTGTTGATGACCTCAATCTCAACATCAAACACTGCGGGCTGAACATTGAGGGGAACGATCCGTGTAGCCGGCGCAGCATTCACGGCCACGCGAGGCGCAATTTTGAGGACATCCAGCGTATACCCATCCGGTAGATTTGCTGTTCTGGTGTACACAGGCGCGCGTAGTGAGAGGGCAACGCCAGAAATCTCGTACTGCAATACGATTTCCTGGGCAGGTTGCCCGCGGGGCGTAAAGCGCTCTGTTGTGGTCGGCATCTGATAACGATTCTGGTATATATTATCGCGCGAAAAGTACGTGCGCGAAAATGCTGCGTCTATAGATGCCTGAACGGATGTTTCTACCATAAACGGTTCGTTATCAACCAGCATGGTACCAGCAGCCTCTACAGGTGCAGCAACCAGGCTCGACTGGGCCGCCAAATCTACAGATGTGATGGTAACGGGCACAGGGGAGGGATTTAAGGCAGAGACGGCAACCTTGTACGTTTTCCCCGGAATTACAGCCCCCATTGTAGGGAGTGGCGCCCATGGACTTGTGCTCACAAAGGCATTCGACGGCAACGCAAGTGCGTTCACCTGCATTCCGAGCGCGGCGTGAATGGCATCTTCGAATTGTACTGCTTTCACACGCAATAAAAAGTGGCTTTCATGTTGTGGGCTGATTTGTTCAAGCAACTCCCGCGTAAGCTGCAAGCCTTCAACCAATGCCGGCACCACGCGGTGCGGTGCATCCATTGTAAACAACGCAATGGCCTGCGCTACCTGCTCTTCCAACAACATCAGGCGTTCCAGTACAGAAGAATCGTGCGTTTCGCCAAACAGGGCAAACATACCGGAAAGCGAGGTGTCAATGCCATCAAACAGATCTGTTTCTTCACCCGCTACGGCATCCTGACGTTCGTAGTAATAAGGGGTCGCGCCAGCAGATTGGCGGTATCGGCCGCTCGTTTGCGACTTTTGCAAACTCAAGCCGAAGTACCCAAAATTCTGGTAGGAGTCGCCCAATCTCTGAGCGTATGCGCCGGGGTCAACGGTTACATTGTAGGGTTCATTTGGGCGTACACCACCCCGGTAGACCTTTAACGGTTTCCAGGGGCGCAGCTGATGATAAAACAGATCTTCAACAAATCGATCCGGATCACCAGCAGCTTCAACAGCCTCGTGCGTAATCCCACCAATGGCCTGATGATGTCCGTGACCATCGCGCGGCGATCCATGAAAGCGAGAAACCACAACAAGCGGCCTGTTCAGCCTGATGACATGCACCATGTCCTGCAGAATCTGGTCGCGGCCCCAGTTTTTTATGGCTTCATCCAGGGTCTTGGAATAGCCGTAATCGGTGAGTGACGTGAAATACTGGTCATCGAGCCCATAGTAGCGCGCAGATTGCCGGAGTTCTTCTGTACGAATCATTCCCAGCGCATCAAACAGCTCAGCGCCGATTGCATTGGCACCGCCTTCTCCCCTGTTCAGCGTGAGCATAGACGTTCGATATCCTTTACCACGCCCAAGATAGGTCAACAAGCCAGCGTGTTCATCGTCTGGATGTGCCGTGGTATGCATCACACTGCCAATGGTGGAGAGTTTAAGCAAGCGTTCCCAGAGGCCGGCGCTGCCTCTGTCAGCCGCTATGGCATGTGGCCCCCGCTTATCGCCAAGGTTCATCAACACGCGATCCAATTTGGGCGGTTGAACGTCCTGGGCCATTACCTCAACGGCCAAGAGCGAGACAAGTAAGAAAATAGAGACGATGGATTTCATCATACCAAATACCTACGTTTACCGCGCAAAAGATTGTAAAATATCCGCGTTGAACGTGGCAAAGCCAACTACATCATGGGCACAGAATCGCCATTAACTATGTATGCGCGCGTTGCTGAAGTTTCTGTAGAAAAATATACAGAGTCAACCGTCGCCCAAAGGAATGATGTGGTTGCACTTGAAGAGCCACTTGAAATCGTTCTTTTAGCGTATCAGAAAAGAGCCCCTGTTCGCATACCCGTTGCTATAACGATGCGCACGCCGGGTGACGATAAACATCTGTCGCTGGGACTCCTGTTTGCAGAAGGAATCATCTCATCCATGGATGACGTCACCCGTGTAGAAGAGGCGGCAGCAAATACCCGAGACAAACCGTTTACTACTGCCATCACCGTTTATTTAAAAGACCACGTACCTGTAGACCCTGCATCGTTTGCGCGGCAATTCCCCAGCACTTCCAGCTGTGGGATTTGTGGACGCTTGGAGCTACCCGATATTCGTACCAGAGAAAGCTCACAGGCCGGCCCGTCGGTCAAAACTTCGCTACTTTACACATTACCGGCAAAAGCACGCCAGCGACAAACCTTGTTTCAACATACAGGCGGCATTCACAGTGCAGCCTTGTTTGACAGCGAAGGCAACCTCATGATGGTGGCAGAAGACATCGGCCGGCACAACGCGCTGGATAAACTGATAGGAAGAGCCCTTGTAAACGGTACGCTGCTGTCAGATGCTATGCTACTTTTGAGCGGCCGGGTTAGCTATGAACTGATGCAAAAAGCAATTGCTGCCCGCATCAGGTGCGTATTCGCAATCGGTGCGCCATCTAGCCTCGCGGTTGAATTGGCGTGCACCTATGACGTGACACTCATTGGCTTTCTCAAAGAGAACAGATTCAATGTGTATGCCGGCAAACAACGTATACTGCCAACTTAATGCCTACGAGGCCGGCTGCAAAGAAAAGGGAGGTGCGGTCTAAAAGAGCTGTACTACAAAAAAACGCGCAGATGCCAGGCACCTGCGCGTTAAAATCAAAAAACCGGGGTAGCCTAGCGGCCACTCAACGGAATACGTACGCCGGCGCCAATAACCAATTGGTCAAATCCACCAAGTACATATTTCAGTTCAGCATAGATGCGGCCAAACTCAACACCATATTCAACACCACCGCCTATGTTCAGGCCGATTTCAGTGTCGCTTGTGTTGACCAACCCAAGAAACTGGCTGCCAGGACCATCTACATCGATAGATACAATCCCAACGTTGATACCACCAATTCCATAGAGAATCAGCTGATCTGAACTAACCAGCATGTAATGGCCATTGAAGTTAATGGCAAACAGGTTGGTTTTGATTTCAGTATCTCCTGATGTCACCTTGTCACCAAAGAAATAGGTGATATCCGCGCCCACACGGATTTTATTTTCTTCGTTTACAACAAGGTGGCCGTTGGCCTGAAGGCCGAGGTTTTCAATACCTTCGCCAAACGCAAGTCCACCGCCAAACCACAGCTGTGCTGAGGCCTGCGAAGAGAACATGGTAAACAAGCCCAACATAAACAGAAAGGCTGTCAGGTTTTTGTAATTCTTACAACAGTTACACATAAGCCAGATTTTTTTATTAAGGGGGTGCACAATTACACGACCAAGCCAACACATGTATATTCTTTCAGCAGCGGGTCGAAGAAATATCAAGCCGGCTCATACAGTGCACTTGCGTGTATTTTCAAGTGCCTTTGGAAAATATGCCAACTGGTGGATAGAGTCCAGTTTCTTTCCACATTCGCAAGGGAAATTCACCGAAGTAACGTCCTTTGAACCAAGAAAAGGTGCCGACCATGATGGGCCGGCACCTTTTAAAACAAGCGGAATGACATCCAATTAAACAGACCCTGCCTGCTTAATTCTTCAATGAGCTAGTTGCCACCGATGGGCACCCGCACGCCGCCACCAATAACAAGTTGGTCAAAACCACCCAGAACCAGCTTGGCTTCGCCATATGCGTAACCAAATCCTACATCAAACTGGACGCCAGCGCCGGCGTTTAATCCAATTTCTGTATCCGTAACAGAGCTTGCACCAAACAGCTCACCTGTTCCGCCAAAATCTGCTTCAAATTTAAAGAATCCGATATTGAGGCCCGCAAGCGCGTACGCCATCAACGTTTCTGTTGTTGAGAAAATGTAGTGCCCGTTTGCATTGATCGTAAACAGCGATACATCTACCCCGGGTGCATCATCCGGGAAAAACAAGGTCAGGTCACCTGCCAGGTTGATGCCCCGCTCTTCATCCAGCGGATATACACCATTGGCCTGAATACCAATGGCTTCAATGTCGGTACCGAATACAAGTCCACCACCCAGTAAAAACGGGCTCTGTGCTTTTACAGCAGGTGTAAAAATCACAACGGTGATAAAGAGAATGGCCAGAGATACTGCTTTTTTCAGCGAATTACTTGCTGCGTACATAAAATTGTGGGTTAAATGTTTCTAATGATGAAAAGCCCTACTGCCGTAGATAAGTCCCGGGATGTGCTTAATAAAAACATGGCGGATTAAACATGTCCTGGGTGTAATCTATCCGCAGTAACGAAAAGCTACAAGAAAATAGGCGTAAAAGACCGGAAGTATGCGACACGCAAAAATTGCTCTTTGTATTTTCACATTTGGTAATCTTCACCATCAGTGATGAAATTCGTGGCCAGGTCTGTGTTTTACAGTAGACAGTATCATCCGGAACCAATACATCCTCTCTTACATAATGGCCCTTATCCTGTATTAAATACAGACTTTCGCACACTAACCTGGGAAATGCTTAGTGTGGTGGGATTCTTGCGCTGCTTTAAGCCAGCGTAACAATCAGAGAAAACATCTCGGCTGCATTAAGCATATTGCCGGCTTTGTGTGTATTTCCTGGTAGCAAGCCTGTTATTCTTTTCAGGGTATTTTGTGATACTGATACCGCCCGGCCCCATAACATAGCCTGGTAACCCTTTACATAGTTTGAAATACATGAAACGCTCTCCTGCCTTTTTTGCCCTGCTGTTTGCAGGCCTCTTTTTTGCCTTCTCCGGAACTGCTGTACAAGCACAGCAGGTTCCTGCAGCTGTTATAACCGGAACGGTGGTAGATGCTGAAACAGGTACGCCGTTGGCCGGCGCGCACGTTTTTATCGCTGAGTCGATGATTGGTACAACAACCGATGGCGATGGTCGGTACCGGCTTGAGCGTGTGCCGCTTGGTGCGCACCGCCTCTACGCCTCCATCATCGGTTTCGAGCCTGCCTTCCGCGACATCATGCTGCGTGAATCGCGGAGTTTCACCTTTGATTTCCAGATGAACGAAAGCGTGGCCGAGCTTGATGGGATTACGGTAGAAGCCCAGGGTGACAAACGCTGGAAGCGCCGGCTGCAACGGTTTACTAAAATCTTTGTGGGTGAAACGCCCAACTCGCGAGACACTAAAATCCTGAACCCCGAAGTACTCGATTTTGCAGACAAAGGGGGGACTTTGCTCGCTTTTGCAAACGACATCATCCAAATTGAAAACAAAGCCCTCGGCTATCGCATCCAATACTTCCTCAAAGACTTTAAAGCGGAGCCGTCTCGGATTCAGTACGATGGTGAACCATTGTACGAAGAGATGACACCAGAGAGTCCTGAGCAGGCGGCTATGTGGGAAGAAAACCGACGCAAAGCCTTTTACGGCTCTTTCCGCCACTTTATGCTTGCTGCAATTTCTGGTAAAGCCAAAGAGCACGGATTTGAGACGTTCCAGCGCGCCACACCAGCCGGCGCGGCTGGCCAGGGTACGTTTGAACGCGGCTCAGCCATGAACAACCAGCGGGTGCCCTTTGATGTAACCAAGTTGCTCAAAGACACCGACAACCCCAACGAAAAGCTGCTCGAACTTGACGGCGCCATCGAACTCATTTTCAAAGGTGAGCTCGAAAGCAAAGCCTATGTCGAATGGCAAAAAACGTTCGGCGGCCCCGGTGGCATCCGCGGCGATCGTTACCAGAAATCGCTCTTTTGGCAAGAAAACGGGCCAACGCTGGTCGACTACAAAGGCGACATCCTGAACCCTTACGGCGTTACCGTATCAGGACATCTTGCTTTTGAACGCGTGGCCGACGAGCTCCCCAAGGAATACCGCCCATCCCGGTAGGAATGCCGAATGCCGAATGCCGAATGCAAGATATTCCTTTGGCATTCGGCATTCCTGGACTCGATATTCAGCAGCCAGAAACATATCGTCTCGGGCGGTTTACATGAAAGTACAACCACCTTCTGACGTGCCTGCCCGTGAAGCACCCCATCGGACTCATAGCAATACTGCTGCTGCTCGTACCTGGCCACTTGATGGCGCAGTCCGATACCACGCTTGTATCTGGTCCTTTACCGGAAGCTAAGGCGGACCTTCTCTTGGCCGACACCACCGGCGCTGTTGTTGGAACTGCTACAGATGCAAGCACAGGCACGCCCCTGGCCGGCGCGCACGCCTTTGTCGGCGAAACAATGATCGGAACGGCAACTGATGCAGACGGCCGATTTGAGCTGACCAACGTCCCCCCTGGCCCGCACACCCTCTGGATCTCCATGATTGGTTTCGAGCCAGAGAAGCAAGACTTTATGGTTGGAGATACCACCAGCTTTACATTTGACCTCGCGCTAGAACCCATGGTTTTGGAGTTAGGGGAAGTGACTGTCAATGCAAGAAAGGACCGGCGTTGGAGGAAACGCTACAACACCTTTGAACGCCTCTTTCTGGGAGAATCTGATCTGTCAGATTTTGTGACCATCACAAATAAAGAGGTCCTCGATTTTGACGCAAACTGGTTGGGCCGCTTCTCGGCTAAAGCTGCTGAGTCGTTACTCATCGAAAATGAGGCGCTCGGCTACCGTGTTCAATACGTGTTAAAAGAGTTTTCCAGAGAAGGCATTACCATCAGATATGATGGCGATCCTTTTTTTGAAGAGATGGAGCCTGCAACAGCGGAGCAGGCACTTATGTGGGACGAGAACAGGAAAGCAGCTTTTCTTGGCTCATTCAAACACTTCCTCCTTGCCCTATTGAAGGGCAACACCTATGAAGCCGGCTTCAGGCTTAAGCAAATTCCATCCGTAGATGACATCCGCAACCAGAACCGTCGCTTCAGCATTGACCCCGATGACTTGTTACGCGCCGGCGAAAAGCCCGGTGATTTGTTGCTGGCTTTCCGCGGGGTTATCGAAATCACGTACGTCAATGAGTATGAAGGCGCGGACTACCAGAAATGGCAAGGTAGTTCACCACACCGCCGGCAGCAACACCAGCGTTCGTGGATTCGGCTTACAACCGGCCCTACCCTTATAGATCCAATAGGCGAAATTGTAGACCCGTACGGGGTCACAGTATATGGCTATTATGCCTTTGAACGGGTAGCCAATGATCTACCAAAAGAATATCGCATCGACGGCTAATCAGTAGTCTAACACATCGCGTACGTGCTCGATATACGGCACCCCCTTTCGGATCTCAACCCCAATAACATCGAACCGGCAAACGCGATCTTCAAGGTTATGGGTTAAGAGGTAATGATCAGCAGCACGTTGCACCAGGGCCAGTTTTTGTGGGGTTACCGCCTCTAGCGGTTTGCCGAACGTGCGCGTTGTACGTGTTTTCACCTCAACAAAGACGAGATCGCCAATCGCATGGCCGGCTTCAGGCTGGTCTTCACACACCAAATCAATTTCAGCAGCGTGCGCTCTGTAGTTTTGGGCAAGGATGACAAAGCCGTTTGCGCGTAAATACCGCGCCGCCAACATCTCACCAAAGTCGCCCGTACGCTTCATACGGCAACCACCTGAAGCTTTGCCGGCTCAGGATTCGTCCGGACCAGAAGTGAATCTGCGGGCCATTTCGATAAGCTGCTTGGCCTCGTCGAGGTTGCGGCTTTGCACAAAGGGGAGCAGCGATTTGGAGAAGCCTTCAAAGACATCCATTAACTCGATCAGATTGCTTATGCGCGCTGCAAACTGCTCTTCTTCAGGGGAAAGCATCTCGCGTTGGCCTTCATCATCTCCTGTCAAAATCTGCCGGCACCCCAACAGTTGTTGCTTCACCGGCTGCAGTTCACGTTTTTCGCGTTCTTTAACAACACGCGTAGTAATCTTCCAGACGTCTTTTTCTGCTGTATAGTAGTCTTTGCGCGACCCAGACTGATGTACTTTCCGAACCAGGTCCCAATTGATCAGGGACCTCAGGTTCATGTTTGCATTCCCACGGCTGATCTGCAGGTGCAGCATAATTTCATCGGTGTCCATGGCGTTTTCCGAAGCATAGAGCAACGCATGGATTTGTGCCATGGTGCGGTTGATACCCCAGCGCGATGCCATCTCTCCCCAGAAAAGAATGAAGCGCTGTAGCGCTTCCTGATGGGCAGGACGTAAAGCGGACCGCTCTGTGTTCTTGAGCATGTTTTTCTTCCTCAGATCGAGCTTCTCCTGCATCTATGAGAAATTCCGTTGACGATAGTATCCGCTTTGAAAAAGTCGGGCAGGATGTTAGTTCCTATAAGGCTAGCTATTTTCAATATAAAATGAAAGCATTGTACTGCGCAGTTTTACGTAACTTCGGAGACAATGGGAAGAAAGTAGCCCGGTAAGTGCAAAGATCCGGAGCGAACGCTTTTTTAAACGACCATTTTGCACGATCTTCAGGTATGCAAACAAAGGCCGGCTTCAGCTTACGGTTTCCCCAACGCTGATGCTGTGTGTTGTGCCGCTTATTTTTGAGTTATCGCCCAGTATACCCGCCCTGTGAATCGATTAATAACGCTGACGTCAGATTTTGGCCTGCATGATGCCTACGTTGCTATCATGAAAGGTGTGATGCTTAACATTTCACCAGAGGCTCGGTTGCTCGACATCACCCACGGTGTGAGTCCGCAAGATGTCATGGAAGCAGCTTTTGTCCTCAGAAATGCGATCCCTTACTTTCCGGAAGACACCATCCACCTTGCCGTTGTAGATCCGGGTGTTGGTACCAGCCGCAAGGCCATTGCGCTTAGAAAAGGCCGGCAATGGTTTGTGGGGCCAGACAATGGATTGTTCTCTCTCGTGCTCAATAGCGAACCACCGGACGAAGCCGTCGTGCTCGACAACCCTGCGTACTGGTTAACAGATGCGCCTGCAAACACTTTCCATGGCCGCGATATTTTTGCCCCCGTTGCGGCCCATCTGTCTACCGGTAAGTCCCTCAGCGTACTCGGCACGCCAATCGATAGCATCGCCCCGCTACACTGGGCCTTGCCCATTGCAGACAAACAAGGGATTCAGGGGTGGGTTGTACATGTAGACAGGTTTGGGAATTGTGTCACCAATATTTCTCGCTCGCTGATCAACAAGCAGCGTAACGGCAAAGCCGTCAAATGTTATGTCGGTTCGACCATCCTGAACAGCATTTTAACGACCTACGGCAATACCGAGACCGGCGAACCGTTGATGTTATTTGACAGCAACGAATTGTTGGAAATCGCTGTAAACACGGGGAACGCATCGGACTTGTTGAACATTCGAAAGGGATCACCCGTTAATCTGGTCTTTTCCTGAAGCATCGCCCTGTTTTTCTAAGCTGGATATTGATTTTCACCGGCATGGCCGGCCTATATTTATGAGCAGTTCTTCTTCTACGGAGTACGAATTTCAAGGCATGATGAAGCACCTGGAGTCATTATACGCCATGGCCCAGGTCCTTACCCTCGATGCCTCGCGGGCTGAGGCGCTGGTTCAGGCTACCTTCGACAGGGCCCTTCGGATTCGAGAGAAAAACCTGGTTGCTCCCGGCGATCGCCGACACATGTTGCAGCTCCTGATACAAGTGTATCACGAACAGAAACAAACACCTCCCCCCCTGCCGGCACCTAACGAAGTACCACCGCCACCATCACAGACCAAAGCCAGCTTTAAACAACACATTCTAAACCAGTACCTTCGCCAGGCAGTACCAGCAAGCTTTGCCGCACTAAGCGATCTTGACCGCGTTGTACTCTCCATGTGCGAAGCCAACGGCCTGTCAAATGCAGACGCTGCGCTTATCCTGAGTGGCGACTCGGATAGTGTGAACCAGCAGCGCATGCTGGCGCGGCAGCGGTTTGCGGAAAATATCACAGCCAATGCGCCGGCAACGGTTGCTGACATCCTCAACGAAACCAAACCTGCAGACTGGATTCCCCAGGCACTTCGCCGCGCACTGAAATCCGAACTGAATGCCGTCCCCCCCACCCTCGAACCTAAAATTCAGGCCTCTTTTTCGAGCCACAACCCGGAAGCTGCGCGCCGCGCCCTTTCAGCAGACACAACCAGGAAAGCCGAAAATGCAAATCAAAACAGGCTTTCTCGGGGCCTCATGACCATCTTCCTCATTCTCGCTGCCGGCTTTATCGGATACATCGGATCGAGTGTATTGATGAAACAACCCGATGCCAATTTGCTCACCCTGTCTGCTTCCCAGGCTCCCCGCGTAGAAACGGTACTGGCAACTGCAGACCAGGCTGAAGCTGAAAAATTTGTACAACAGCAAATGCGCTGGCGACTGACCCTCCCCGACATTGAGCAAAGTGAATTCACTGGCGTTGGCATTAGCGAAATTGCTGATGATGTGCGTGTACCGGTTTTCCTGTACAAAGACAACATGGACGCAAAGAGCGAATACATCACCCTCTATGCATTTACTTATGCCCTGCTCGATGAATACCCGGACCGGATTCAGCTACAAAGCGATATCCTGCAGGCCATTACACGGGAAGAGCAATTTGATTTGCGTGACCTGAACGAAAAACAGAAATTTGTGATCTGGCGAAAACGGGATGATATTTTCATGGCGGTAACGTCTATCGACCCCGAAGCATTGCGTGACCGGATAACCGTTAACTAGAGGGATTGCTTTTTGTGACAAGCCGCCTTCTTGACATGCTCTAAGCCCTTTAGTAAAATTATCATTGGCTAATTAAGGCTGAAATCATCATTTCAAGTGTTATCTCTTTACTATTCTTTTTAATACACTTCTTTGTTACCTACACAATATCTGGATATTCTTAGTACTTGAAATAGTTACCATTTTTCGGATTCAAATACGGACCTACTCCCTACTCTGTTAATTTGGAATCACACATTACCGAGTTAGCCAATTTTGTCACGACAATAAGTTGAGCTTTAGGTTTAAAAAAACACAATCCAGGAAAAAACGAAAAACACAACATGTGCAATTTATTGCACGATCCTCATATATTCATACCAACATGGACCAACAAAGGAAACAGATATATTTTGGGCGGCATGGAGAACAACTACTAAAATGGCTGTCACATGATTGGGTTAACATTGGTCCATCAGTATGCATAGTAGAAGGCTTTTCGGGAGTCGGTAAAAAAAATGTAGCACTTCGACTTTTAAGTCAACTCGAAGAGACGAATTACATTCCAATCTTGGTAGACACCCTGGATAGTGAAAGTACCTTAATAGATGATTTGCTTCTGAATTTAGCGGAGGAACTGGAGCTCAAAGGAGTTTCGAAACTTGTTGATGCAATAGACCAAGGCAAAGATCTTCTCCATGCATTTCAGCAAGTACTCATGCAACCTGTAGTTATTGTAATCGATAATTTTCAGCGCGCTTTAAATACGAGTTCAGGTAGACCAACAAAGCTCCTTGAAAATCTTTTAAAAAGAATATCAAACAGAGAACAAAGCGGAAGACTTCTACTGCTGAGCAACCGTAGTGTCGAACGCGCACGTTGGTCAGAATCCATTGAAAAACGCATACTTTATGCACTCGAACAAGATGAAGCAGAAGAGTTACTTGCGCAGTTATTAAAGAAGGGTAAAAGAGAAAAGGAGATACCCTCAGAACGTCGAGCCGACATTGTAGCGGCTTTGGGAAGAAACCCACGAGCAATACATACTTTAGTAGAAAGCTTGAGATGGACTTCAATTGAAGAGCTCATTGGTGAAAACCCAAATCTCTGGGAAATTCGAGATAGGGACGTTTCGTCAGAGTTGCTGCGCGAACTAGAAAAAACGCTTTTACTTAATACTCTGAAGCATCTCTCAGAACCCGCTCTCAGAACTTTGAATGCACTGACCGTTTATAGAAAATCAATTTCAAGTGGGCCCTTCAAACACATGTTTGCGGACCAAGATCAAGGTCCGCAGATGAGGACTGAATTGATCAACATGTTTCTGATCGATCATAATGTAGGTTGGTACACACTCCACCCACTCGTGCGCGAGATAACACTAGATAGGCTAAGGGCACAACCTGATAAATTGCGCGGCTTACACTCATTGGCTGCCAATCACTATGCCAGTAAATTTAAAGGCCACTCTCTTGAAGGTAAAGCGAAATTGGGTGGGTCATATGTCGAAGCGCGGTATCATCTAGTCAGAGCTAAGAGAGAGGAAGAATTAGGAAAAATTGCGCGTAACTTTGAACATTATGTACGGCAGAGTTTCAGTGATACCTCTAAAGTGCCCAAAGACCCTAACGAGCTGAATGAACGCATTGCTCTGCTCTCAGGCTTGTTAAAGCACCAGGGTGCTAAAGGATTAGAGTACCACTTAGCCCGTTGTTATGTAAAGAGGTCCAAGCAGGGTGATCGGCGAAAGGCACTTTTGCATTTACGGTCTGCAACTGGCATATATGCCGAGCTTTTATCCTTGGCCCTGAACGTTGAGTAACTCCTTGTATGTATAAGCACATATACCGTTGAGTTCAGTTGGATCTCGGACCCTAATTCAGGAGTTGGCTACTTCATGCTAGCCGTAGGCAATTTGCTACGCTAGCACAAACGTTCTAGACAGTCTGACACTACAGAACACGTGGCACACGTGCATGCTGAAACCTGTGGGTTGTAGTGGGCAGTGGAGGC
>JBCCIM010000052.1 GCA_039111535.1 Bacteroidota bacterium
GTCGATCCCTGTTTGTGCATGATCCACCCCTGTCACCAGTCGTAATGTGTTGGCAGACGTCGCGGTTACATCACTCTGGATTTCGCGGTCGGTGACCACGGAAATGGCGGTGAGGGCGTTTATAACTTTTTCTTCACTGCGTGAGGCTGAAACAACAATGGTGTTCAGGTCAATGTTGCTTTGCTCAAGGCCAATGTCGTACGTGTAGTCTTGGGAGGGATTCAGGACGACAACCCGCTGGGATTCTGCGTATCCCACAAATCGGATAACAAGTTCGTAGCGCCCCGGCCTCAATTGGTCGAGGGTGTACCGGCCGCGTTCATTGGTTGCAGTGCCGGCCACAATACCAGGTACGCCGCGTCTGCTGAGCGATACCGTGGCGCCCTGAAGCGGCAAGCCATCCATCACATCTGTAACGATGCCTTCAATGGCGGTAAGGTTTTGTTGTGCGCTGGCTGTTTGGGGAAGAAGGCCGACCAGTAGCCCAATCAGCAGCAGGCTGAAAATCATGGTAACTAAAGAGAAATGGTGCCACGCCTCAGGGAGGCATTTATCGTAACCAAAGCGGGGGGAAAACATGATGCGGTTCTCGCGATACAGATTTGCAAACCGGGTGAGTTTCAACAGTCACTCGGTACAAAAGATAGGCCGGGAGGAAGGATTAAGCTAGAATTCTTGGTGTAAAATACCTGCCGAAGCAAGTTTCGTGTAAAAATGAATGCCGGATGCAGGACAAAGTTCTGTAGAGAACCAGCCTGCACCCGGCATTAAGCTCAGACGCTTGGGGTTGTACGCCTAGTTGAATGTGTAAGTCAGGCGTGCAAGACCCATCCGGCCCAGCTGCGGCGCACCGATAAACTCACGATGCTCGTTGTTCAGCAGGTTCTGGATAGTGAAGTCAAGGCGGAGGCCATTGATCGAGCTGCTGAAGTCGTAGCCAGCACCCAGATCTACGAGGAAGTAGCTGTCTACATCACCGATGTAGTCACTTCCTGAGCGTACTGGGAAACCTTCTGTATAGCGGGCTGACGCGTTTAGCGAAAGGCCGCCCGGGAGTCTGTATGAGCCACCCAGTTTTGTTTTGAAGGTTGGTGCATTAAGCGCCAGTTGCAAATCAATGTTTTCTTCGTCGAGTTCGGTGTTGTCGAAGAAGTCGTCGCTTACCAATGACAGGTTGGCAAAGATCGAAAGGCTTTCGCTTGCCAGGATCTGTAGGGAAGCGTCGAGGCCCCAGTAGTTGATGTTACCAAAGTTACGGTAAGCAGCAAAACCACCAACAGCGTTCTGTGTGCCCGCGGCAAGTACATCCTGGTCAGACTGAACAACAGCGATTGGTGTGTTATCACCAAGTGCGCCGGCAACCAGTTGTGTAACCGTTGTGACGATGGCTGAAGGCGATAAGCCTGTTAGACCAAGCCCGGCTACAAGCTGCTGGATCGCAGGGTCTGTTGATGTGGCCAGCATGGCGCCAACAGCACCTGCTATATCAGCACCAAAGGACTGCTGCTGAAGATACACAATCGGCGTCTCGACAAGGAGTGGGCCCGTGAAGTTCTTCTTGTTCGTCCAGTAAGCATCTACAGCGAAGAGCACCGTATTATTGATCAGGCCTTTGTAGCCAAGCTCAATTGTCTGCGTGGTTGTCTGCTTCAACGGTTCGATATCTATCGGGCCAGCTACATCGCGGAATCCGCGGTCGCTGCCATCTGGGATACCGAGTGCTGTAGAAGCCGGCGATGCTGCCGCACCCAATCCGAGCGAGGCATTTTGCGCGGTATACCCGATCAATTGCCCGAGCAGTGACTGCTGCTGGTCTGTGAGGCCAAGGCCACCAACCTGGCCGGCGATCAACGCGTCGGCTAGGCCGCCACCGGCTGCTGCACCGTAAAGTGCTACGAGCGGCATGCCATCTACGTTGAAGTCACTCCCGAAGAAACCAGGCACTGGCAGTAAGAACCGCGCCGAGTTTGAATTGCGGAAGGTGTTGAACGTATATCCGTCAACAGATCCGCGACCGAGAATCAGGAACTGGCTATCACCAAAGTTTGTCGCCTGTGCCACGATGTCGAGGAACAGCGAGTTAACACCAGGGGATGAAAACGCGCGGTTAAACGATCCGCGAAAGGTGTTTTGGTTGTTTGCCTTGTAAACAAGCGCTGCCCGCGGCGAAACACGGAAATCAAAGATGTTACTGTAATCCCCGCGGAGGGCAAGCGTCAGTGCCAGTTTGTCGGTCAGGTCAATGCTAGATTGTGCATAACCGCCGGCCTCAACGATTTCATCATTGCCTTCGTTGCGGCCAAGGATAGTGCCTTCGGTATCCGGGTTGGTTTGCTGATAGTCAGCGCCAACAATCAGGCGAACACGCTCATCGGCAAAGTCCATATCATACTGTGCCTGGGCGTTGACCTCGGTACCGTTGTCAACCACCTGCGATCCTGTGCCGTATACGAAAGAGTCGCTTGCATCGTTTGAAGACGCATAGACCTGAGCGAAGAACCGATCAGCCTGCAGCCGTACCTGGCCATAGGTATTGCTGAAACCGTTGGCTTGCAGCGTACCGATCCCTGAGAGAACTACAGCATCAAGCGACGCGGTGCCAGCATTGGCGGTCAGCGAAACGTTGTCGCTGAATTTGTACGAAGCCATGCCGTTGATGTTGAACTTCTGGAAGTCGTAGTCGCGTGTAGTACCTGGTGCATCGAGACCCAGCTGAATTGCATCCAGCGCGTTGTTTGGGTCCAATTCCCAGTCTTCAGCTTGCGAGTACTTACCCGTTACTTTGTAGCCAAATTTGTTGTTGACATTGCCGGCGTGCCGGAATTCAACACCAAACAGGGAGCGTTCGCCGCCCATCAAAGAAATAGTAGTACCCGGGTAGCTAAACGGGTCTTTGGTGATAAAGTGTATCACGCCTTCATCTACGCCGGCGCCATAAAGCGCTGAACCCGGCCCGCGCACCACTTCTACGCGTTCGATGTCGATTGACATCGTAGGCATAATACTGTGGATGTTTACGTTCAGGGAAGGTGTAGCGGTCTGCCGGTAGTCTGTAAGTATGTAAGCAGAGCCGGAGAATGCGTTGTTGAATCCACGGAGAACAACCTCGTTGCGGTCAACCCCAGTCTGGGCCATATCGACCCCGGTGGTGTTACGCAATACCGAAATGGTTGACGGGACTACTTCCTGCTGGACTTCCCGCGCATCGAGTACGGAGATAGAAGCGGGCGCGTCGAGCACCTTTTCTGCCTGCCTGGATGCGGATATTACAATGGTATTGAGGTCGAGACCCCCAATGGAAAGCGGTATGTCTTGGGAAGCGCTTTCACCGGCGGCTAAAGTAATGGTAAGTTCTGCCTCATTGTAACCAACAAAGCGCGCTGTGAGCATATACGAGCCGGCAGGGATGCCCTGGATGGTGTATCTGCCGTCAAAGTCAGCAGCTGCACCACCTACGATGCCGGTTGTGCCTGGTCTGGTAAGAATAACGTTGGCGCCTGTCAGGGGCTCGCCACTCTCTGCATCTGTAATAATACCTGTTATAGATGCTGTATCTTGTGCCATAAGCGAAGTCGTCCCAGCCCATAACAACAAAGCTATGCATGCGGTTCGGATCACTAATTTCATAAACTCCTCTCTGGAAATTAAAAAGAAAAAGAACCTGTTTAGAGGGCTAAAGGGGTGAATTACAGGTTCAGCTTGTACTTTGTCAGAATGGTGGGTGAACCTCTGACGGTGGATGGATTGTTACCAAAAGGTAAAAAAAATCTAAAGAGAAAAGTCAACAATTATAACTAAACGGTAAAAGTAGGCGTTTTTAGCCTAATCCGACGCGTTCAAAGATATAATCTACCTGGCTCAGGTGGTACCGGGCGTCAAAAGCCTCGTTGACCTCAGATTCTGTAATATGCTCGCGTATCTCTTTGTTTTCCAAAACGATATCTCGAAAGGGCTTGCCTTCTGCCCAGGCTTGCATCGCTTGTGGCTGAACGAGGTCGTATGCTTTTTCGCGGCTTAATCCTTTATCAATTAGCTTGATCAGCAGCCGCTGGCTGTTGTAGAGCCCATAGGTGCGTTCCATGTTACGGAGCATATTCCCTTCATAAACCACCAGGTTATCCAGAATGCGTGCAAACCGGTGCAGGGAATAGTCTAGGATGATGGTCGCGTCGGGTATAATTACCCGTTCAACGGAGGAGTGTGAGATGTCCCTTTCATGCCAGAGCGGCATGTTTTCATAGGCTGCCAGCATGTAGCCCCGCAAGAGGCGCGCGCAGCCGGTAATGTTTTCTGAACCTACAGGATTCCGCTTGTGTGGCATGGACGATGAGCCTTTTTGACCCCTCGAAAACGCCTCTTCAACTTCTCGGACTTCGCTTTTCTGTAGCGCCCGGACTTCCACAGCCATTTTCTCGAGGGTTCCGCCAATCAGGGCGATTGTAGCCAGGTAGTGCGCGTGGCGGTCGCGCTGTATGATCTGTGTAGAAATTGGCGCCGGCTTGAGGCCAAGGATTTTACAGGCAATTTGTTCAACTTCTGGTGGGATATGGGCAAATGTACCCACTGCGCCCGAGAATTTGCCAACGCGAACACCTTCTGCTGCTTCAACAAAGCGTTCACGGTTACGGGTCATTTCTGCATAATAAAGCGCTAGCTTGAGCCCAAATGTCGTTGGCTCAGCATGTACCCCATGTGTACGCCCCATCATGAGGGTGTATTTGTGCTCTTGTGCTTTGTTTTTGAGTACCTCGAGCAGTTCGTCGATTTTCTTGAGCAAAACGGCGTTCACCTTCTTGAGGCGGAAGCACAGCGCGGTGTCGACAACATCTGAGGATGTCAGTCCATAATGGATCCATTTCCGTTCTTCGCCCAGCGTTTCACTTACCGCGCGGGTAAAGGCAACTACGTCGTGGCGCGTGGTTTTTTCAATTTCATGGATTCGCTCAATGTCGAAGCTTGCTTCATCGTAGAGCTTGTTGACATCTTCATGCGGAATAACGCCTATTTCAGACCATGCTGCGCAGGCAGCGAGTTCAACTTCAAGCCAGGATTTGAACTGTTCGGATTCCCCCCAAAGGGTGCCCATTTCCGGGCGTGTATATCGATCTATCATGCAATTGGAAGCGCAGCACTGCGGGTAATCGAGTGTGCTTAATAAGAAAATAGAGGCGGTGGCTGTAACGGTGAGGTTACAGGGCGTTTAGAGTACAGGTGGATCTGTTTCCCGGCAAAAATAAGCGCGGCGTCAGCGAAATGCTACAGGTTTAGAAGGAGCCGCGCTTGTGACGGAGATATTTGTTCAGTAATTCACGCGCTCGAAAGATATGCGCTTTGACCGTGCCAAGCGGTAAATCCAGCTCCTTGGCAATTTCCTCGTACGACTTTTCCTGCTGGTGGCGCATCACGATAACCCGGTTATATTTGGGGGGGAGGCTATCAATAGCTTCCTGTATCAGCTTTTTACGTTGGTCAGCGACGATGTGCCGGTCAGGGCGATAGGTAGCGTCTGGCAGTTCAAACTCCAGTGCGCCGTCGCTGGTCTCTTTGGGTTTGTCTATGGAATAGGTCTGCAGCTTTTTCTTGCGCAGATAATCAATCGCGTGATTGGTAGCAATTTTGTAGAGCCACGTGGAGAACGCGTAATCAACAGAGTAGGAGCCTAGCGCAGAAAAAGCTTTTATAAAACTTTCCTGAACCAGATCATCAATTTCACCTTGTTTGCGCACCATCCGCTGTATATGCTTGGATAGGGAGATGCGATACTTGTCCATAAGAGACTTGTAGGCATTCTCGTCCCCATTAAGCGCTCTTTTCACCAATTCGCGATCCTGCTGGCTGGATTCTGAAGGCGAAATAGATTCGGCGGATTTTGACATATGATGTATCGGATGAGCGGTCACACGGTGTCTTCGATCTCTATCCTGGCTAGCTGGTGGGCCAGTATTGCCTAAAGATAGGGAAAAGTATGCGCTTCATTCAAAAGCGGTAGAAATCGCCCGGTATCTGGTTTTTTCAGGCTAATGCCAAGGTTACGGAAGGTATGGGTCAAAACGCTTAGCAGTCCGTTCCCGGCAGCATACAAAAGGGGACTTAGCCGATCCTTGCGATTTCTTAGCTTTCCATGTACGAGAGATATTTCTATCCGTTTCAAAATTCAACGGGATTCTCAATGATTAGCATAGCTTTCACACTTCAAGCCAGTTTTTCTGTTTCGCATCAACCGGCTAGTTGTTATCCTTAACCGTTAGCATTAACCCCCTATTCAAGCAATCTGTGCAAATCGCTCTTTCTAGAGTGCGCGCCCAATCTATAAAATTATGTTAGTAATCCTTAAGTCTGATGTAGATGAAAGGTCTGAAGAATTCATTCATACCTGGAATCACCTCAACAATCTACCTGGTATTGAACTGCGTCGGCATATCGTGCAGGGGGATATGCAATCGCTCACTGAGATTTACCTGATTGGTAACACAAAGGCCCTCAATAAAAGCGACGTCGCATCGTTACCCGGCGTAGAGCGTGTTATTCGTATCTCCGAGGACTACCGCATCATTGGGCGTCACAAGGATGGTGACCGTGCTGTCGGTTTCGAATACAATGGGCTTTCATTCAATCAGGATAACCTGCACGTGTTTGCAGGCATCTGTGCAGTGGATAATCCCACGAACATCGAGATCATCATGAAGGCCCTGCAAGAGCACGGCCAGGTTTGTACACGCATGGGTGCTTACAAGCCACGCACCAATCCGTATTCTTTCCAGGGACACGGTAAAAGTTGCCTACCCTATGTGTTTGAGCTTGCCGGCAAATATGGCATCAAGGTTATCGCAATGGAGGTAACGCATGAAAGCCACATTGCGGAAATTGATACAGCGCTTCAAAAAGCAGGGCGTCCAACCGGTGTCATGCTGCAGGTTGGTACACGCAATACACAAAACTTTGAATTGCTAAAAGCCATTGGGCGCCAACAAACCTATCCTGTATTGTTTAAGCGGGGTTTTGGCATTACCCTTAGCGAATCGCTTAACGCAGCTGAATACCTGGCAGAAGCTGGCAACGCCAATATTGTTTTTTGCCTCCGCGGTATGAAAACCTCTTTCTCCAGCCCGCACCGGAATATGGTGGACTTCACCCACGTTCCTGCTGTTAAACGGCTCACGCGGCTCCCAGTGTGTATCGATCCGACGCACTCCGTTGGGTCACGCGGCGAAGCTCCGGATGGCATTCTCGACTTGTTTCATGCAACAGCGCAGGGCGTTATTGCCGGCGCAAACATGGTACTGGTTGAATTTCATCCGAACCCGCCTGAAGCTCTGGTTGACGGACCACAGGCGTTGCTCATGGATGAGTTACCGTACTTCCTGGAAGACGTCAAGCTCGCGCGCGAAACATATGAGAAACGTGTAGCGCTCATGAGCCGGCTGGAAGAAGTCCGCGCCTAGCCTGCTTCCGGTTTCTGGGCCTCTTCTTCTGCCTTGTTGCCGCCTTCCAGCATGTAAAGGCCAAATGAGTACAGCAGGGTAACGACCGTCAGGCAAATCGCGCCGTAAAACAGGGCGTTAGAAAGCTGCTCCGTAGGCAGGAAAAACCAGAGGGCAATCAGCACCAGTCCGCCAGCTACCCAGAGCCGGCCGCCAAAACGGTGTGTTTTACGCCAGTTCTCTTCGTTCTCGAGGGTCCACGGGGTACGAATGCCCACAAAATAGTTGGGCTTGATCGTTTGCATGTAGTTGCCCAGTAGCAGGAAAAATACGGCTATACACAGGTAAATGTAGTGCGTAAATTCAAATTCGGAGCCCAGCCATTTATACAGGATCAGCACCGCCATGCCTGAAAAGAAAATGGGGAATATGTACCGAAACGCGCGCATGGCTTTCTGCGCATTGTCCGTTTTTTTCTTCGGGTCAATGTAGGGCAGTGCGATGAGCAGCAGGTAGACCCCCACGTTTATCACAGGAAGCAAAAAAGCTTCCCAGCCTTTCTCCCCCCAGCGGTCTACTTCGCCGGCGCCGTTCCAGTGCATGGCGATTTGATCGGGGATGTCTGCCCAGTGATACATGGTTAGCACAAACGGGAGCAGGAGGACAAGCCATATCGGCCAGTCGTTGATGAGTGATTTTTGTTTACCCATTGTCTTCGTGGTTTTGGTTGTTGTCAACGAGCTCCAGCAGCCATTGCAGTGCCTCGTCCAATACAGTGGTGTCAAGCGAATACCGGCGGAACTGTCCCTCCTTTGTCACCGAAATCAGGCCGGCCTGTTTGAGCAAATCCAGGTGGTGGGAAATGCTCGGCTTACTTATCTGAAACGCGTCGGCAATCTCTCCGGCTGTCAAATCCGACGATTTAAGCATATCCAGTATGCGCCGGCGCGTTGTGTCGTTAAGTGCCTTGAATAGCTTGTTCATTTTTGTATTTAGCCAAATTTCTAAATATCTACGATTTGGGTTGGTTAAAGGTTGCAGGTTTAAAGTTAAAGGTATGCTGGTTGGTGGCGCAGTCCTTAAACCTTGAAACTTTTATCCTTCAACCCGACCGGTTGAATGTAGCCGGCTAATTCAGCATCTTGTAGCCCTTTTGGTGCTGCGATGGCACTTTTGTGTTCCTGTTTATGGGTACAGATGCAAAACAACAAACACGCATACTCGCCTTATGTCCGGTTTTCGCGAACCGAATGGGCGCGCTTCAGGAAAGATACGCCACAGACGCTTGAAGAAGCAGATCTGCAGCAGCTTCGCGGTATTAATGAACAGATTTCGCTGAAGGAGGTGGCTGATGTATACTTGCCGCTTTCCCGTCTGCTGAACCTGTATGTTTCAGCTTCCCAGGATTTGCACCAGGCAACGTATCGGTTTCTTGGCGGGCCGGCGGCAAAGGTGCCTTTTATTATTGGGCTGGCTGGTAGCGTAGCGGTCGGCAAAAGTACAACTGCGCGCATTTTGCAGGCGCTGCTCTCGCGCTGGGCTGATCATGTGAATGTTGCGCTCATCACCACCGACGGCTTTTTATATCCCAATGCCAGGCTTGCTGACCGCAACTTGATGCGAAGAAAAGGATTTCCCGAAAGCTACGATATCCGCCGGCTGATCAAGTTTGTGGCCGACCTCAAAGCTGGCAAACCCTCCGTAAAGGCACCGGTGTACTCACACCTCACGTACGATGTGGTCGAAGGCTCATTTATTGAAGTCAACCAGCCGGATATTGTGATCATCGAGGGAATCAATGTTTTACAGTCAGGATCGTCGCCGGGGAGCAAGCCTTCCCGGGTGTATCTCTCAGACTTCTTTGATTTTTCGATTTATGTTGATGCTGACCCGGTGCAAATCGAGCAATGGTTTTTGGATCGATTCCACAAACTGCGCATTACGGCGTTTCAGGATGCCGCGTCCTATTTTCATCGATACAGTAAAATGACCGTCGAAGAAGCAGATGATTATGCCCGGGGTGTATGGAATGAAATCAATGCCGTCAATCTCATTGAAAACATTGCCCCTACCCGTGAAAGGGCTGACCTGATTCTCAGAAAAGGGGACAATCACACCATTGAAGAAGTGCAGTTGCGTAAGCTGTGATGCCAACCCGTTAACCGGATAGACCATGCCAATTCCCCTTTTTGATGCGCATCTTGACCTGGCGTGGAACGCCGTTTCTTTCAATCGGGATCTGACGCTTGATGTTGAAACCCTCCGGCGGCAAGAGCAGCACATGGACGATGAGCCTTCGCGCGGGAAGTGCACAACGAGCCTGCCCGAACTGAAGCGCGCCGGCGTTTTTTGCTGCGTAGCGACCTTGCTGGTACGCGGCGGTCCGAACCAGGTGTGGCCAACCAGTTTCAAGCGAACAGACCTGAACCATGCCACACCTTCCATCGCCCACGCGGCAGCCCACGGGCAGCTGGCGTATTACCGGCTGCTGGAAGCACAAGGACACCTGCGGTTTGTTACCACACAGGAAATGCTGCTACAGGAAGCGCCGGCAGATTGGATGGCGCGTACGCCGGGTATTGTGCTGAGCATGGAAGGGGCCGACCCAATCACGCATCCCGATGAGCTGCAGTTGTGGTGGGATGCCGGACTGCGGGCGCTTGGTCCTGTGCATTATGGGCAAGGACAGTATGCGTTTGGTACTGGCGTTGTTGGTCCGTTCAACAAAAGAGGCCTGGCACTCCTGCGTGAAATGGACCGGCTGGGGATGATCCTCGATGTTACACATTTATGTGATGAGAGCATGGCCCAGGCATTTGATCACTTTGACGGGGCAATCCTGGCGAGTCATCACAATTGTCGGACCCTGGTCCCGGGAGACCGGCAACTGACCGATGCGCAGATTAAGACGCTGGTATCTCGGGGCGCTGTCATTGGTGCTGCGCTGGATGCCTGGATGCTTTACCCGGGTTGGGAGCGTGGGGTAACGCAGCCTGATGTTGTTGGGCTTGCTGCTGTTGCGGATCATATCGACCACGTGTGCCAACTGGCCGGCAGCGCTGCGCAAGCCGCCATTGGCAGTGACCTGGATGGTGGATTTGGATTTGAACAGACGCCGCACGACCTGAAGACCATCGCAGATTTGCAAAAGCTTGCTCCAATACTGTCTGCGCGTGGTTATTCAGATGAAGAAATTGCCGGCATCTTTTATGGCAACTGGATGCGGTTCTTTGCACAGGGATTGCCGGCCGGGTAGGGGGATTGGTAATTGATCTGCAAAATCAGGAATTTAGGCCGAGGAGCCGGCCAAGGCTGGTTGAGCTGATTTATTCACCGAAGCCCGAGAAAAGCAAATCATGGGAGCAAGAGAACAGAAACTAGAGGCACTGGGATTTCCGATTGACGACGTACCAGGAGCCGGTGCAATTTATAAGCCAGTCGTTGTACATGGCAAAACAGTCTATGTGTCTGGTGCCGTACCGGTTGTGGATGGCAAGCTTACTGCAAAAGGAAAAGTGCCTTCTGAAGTGAGCATGGAAGCTGCAAAAAGGTCTGCTGCGGTCTGTGCAGCCAATAACCTGCGGTTTGTTATACAGGCCCTGGGCTCGCTTGATGATATTGCGCGTGTCGTTCGCGTAACGGGTTATGTAAATGCAGATGTCGATTTTGAAGACGCCCACCTTGTTATCAATGGCGCCTCGGAATTGCTGCGAGACGTGTTTGGTGATGATGGCGTAGGTGCCCGTTCTGCATTGGGTATGGCGCAACTGCCACTTGGTGCAAGTACTGAGGTAGAAGTGATCCTCGAACTGAAATAAGCGCGAATGAAAGTAGAAAAACCTTATAGCAAGGCGTATCTCAACGCCAGGAAAGAGGCCTGGATAATCCTGTTGGCCTGGTTTGTCTGTCTGATTTGGACGGTCGGCTACGCTGCATTTACAGGGTATGGTGCTGATGGTGCTACGCTTGCCCTTGTCTGGGGCATGCCGGCGTGGATTGTATGGGGGGTGTTGCTTCCCTGGGTTTGCGCAACTGTGTTCAGTGTGGTGTTTGCGCTGTGGTTTATTGCGGATGATGCATTGGATTCAGACTGACGACAGCCATGGATGCCTCCAATACAGCATTAACAGTATTCCTGCTTTACACGGCCATTGTGTTTGCCCTCGCCTGGTTTGCGCACCGGGCGGGTTCAAAAAACGCATTCCTCGGAGAATACTTCCTCGGTAGCCGGGGGATGGGCATGTTGGCACTGGCGCTAACGTTTGGTGCAACCAGTGCTTCCGCCGGGTCCTTTGCCGGCTTCCCGGCGCTTATCTATGCCCACGGTTGGGTGCTGGCGCTGTGGATTTCCAGTTACATGATCTTTCCGTTGTGTGGCATGGGATTACTCGGGAAGCGCCTCAATGAAATTTCCCGAAGAACAGGGGCCATCACGCTCCCCGATGTTTTGCGTGATCGGTTTGAGAGCCGTACCCTCGCATTGTTGGGTACGTCGTTGTTGGCTTTGCTGCTCACAGTATATCTCATTCCCCAGTTCAAGCTTGCAGCCATCATTATGGAGACGCTTTTGGCAGATGTGCCGCGTTTTCAGTTGATGACAGAAGGGCTGCTGGTTTTAACGGGCGGTGTAGTGCCGGGGGGTGAAAGTCCGGAATATTTTCTTTGCCTGCTGCTTTTTGCTGTTTTGGTGATTTGTTATACCGCGCTGGGTGGGTTTCGGGCTGTTGTGTGGACCGACATGTTGCAGGGCGCGGTAATGCTGGCCGGCGTTTTGGTGATGTTGGTTCTGGCGCTTTCTCAGGTTGGGGGGATGAAAAAGGCCACTCAATACCTGGCTGAAATGGAGCCACCAAAATTGGGCGAGGTAGTATTCCAGCGCGCAGAAGCTGACCCTGTCGCCCTGCGTCTCGCAACAGATACCTGGTTCTTGTTACCTGATGACGCAAATGGCGGGTCTCGTGTTTTTCGGATCAACCAGCCGGCGTTTATACCATCGGGTGATCTGCGTTCTGAACCTGTGCCGGTAGTAGAAGTGATGTCAGCTGCGGAAAAGCGGCGCATTCTTGCGCTGCCTGGGGAAATAGAAGAGAACTTGCCGGTAGGTGTGCTGCCCATTATGCAACAACTGACACCTTATGCAAGCGGTGCTGGAGAAGCAGGTGTGTATCTGACTGCGCCGGGGCCAAGTCCTACGGATGAAGCGGGTTTTCTGCCCATAGGGTTGGCGGTTTCCTTTTTCGTTTTCTGGGCGCTCTCCGGCACCGGTCAGCCTGGCAATATGGTGCGGTTGATGGCTTTCGACAATGCACGGACCCTCAAACGCGCAATCGCTTCGCTCTCCGTGTATTTTACGCTGATCTATGTGCCGCTGGTCATCATCTTTGTGTGCGCGCGCATCCTTGTGCCCGGATTAGATCAGACACCCGATCGGATTATGCCGGTGATGGCATTTACCCTGACAGGCAATGCCGGCGTGCCCTGGCTAGCAGGACTAATCATTGCCGCACCGTTTGCCGCTGCGATGTCTACCGTTGACAGTTTTATGCTGATGATTTCTTCGTCGGTTGTGCGAGACATCTACCAAAAAGAAATCAACCCCGACGCACAGATGCGACGAATAAAGTGGTTGAGCTATGGGTGTACCATATTTATCGGTGTGCTTGCAACGCTTGGTGCGGTTAAGCCGCCGCAGTTTCTGCAGTATATTATTGTCTTTAGTGGTGGTGCGCTGGCAGCTGCCTTTCTGGGGCCAGTGGCGCTCGGGTTGTATTGGCCCCGTTTTACGAGTCAGGGGGCGATCGCGTCTATGCTTGCCGGCTTTTTTACCTATCTTGGCTTCTATATTGCCGGTTTTGTACTCTATGGCGGAACGGCGCCGTACAGGCTGCTGGGGCTCGATCCCCTCATTTGGGGATTTGCAGCATCTCTATTGTTTGCAGTGGGTATAACCCTGCTAACACCGCCGCCGCCGGAACACATTGTACATCGATTTTTTTATAAATCTGGCGAAGAGGCGTGATAAAAAGTCTATTTTTCGCGTAATTGTGCCTGGATTATTCTGATCATACAAGTATTTACACCCCACTGGCGCAGTGTGTTTTTGGGTCTTGTGTACATAAATTTCAACGATGAATCAACGCAAAAAACCATATTTACGCTGGCAAAGCATTCGTATGACAGCGTGCGTATTGGTGTTGCTATTGGTGACCAGTAGCTGTACCGAGCGGCAAACGCAGTATGACATGCTTGCGTCGCGCTTTACGGTAGCAGCCGAGAAACTGGAAACACAGCGTTCCCGAACCCTGGAAGCACTCCAGGCTGCATCCGAAGCGCAGGTGATTGCAGTCACGCAGGAAGAATTTGACTTCAAGAGCGAAGAGACGCTGGCTTTTGTCCTGCGGTGGGAAACTGCCGGCTCTGAAGTATCCCAATTGCGCCGCGATGTGCAAGTCACTGTTTCCAGTTGCTATGAAATGCTGGACGGATTGCGTTTACGCGCAGAGGCGATCAACGACCAGGAAATCCGGACACGAACGGTTAATTATGTAGACCAGCGACTGGCTGAGTTTGAAACGGCCGTTGGGCAAACAGAATCTGCCATCACCACGATGGAAAATGCCATGCGTTTGGGCAACGACATTATCGAGTCCCTGCGCATTGTAGGTACAGCAAACCTGGTGCGACAGAAAATCGGGGAATTGGAAACGAAGCAGCAAGAAGCAATATCGAGTTTCCCCGACGTCGACTCGATCATTCAGGAGGGCCGTAAATTCCTGAACATTGAATTTGGCGAAGAGCTTTTCATTTAATCCTGTTTTTATTTCTTCCTACAGGCACAAACCCCAAAAGCGCTTATATTGATTGCTTTTTCTTAATACTTACCGATTGTGTGCGGTATTATATTAGCAGATACTAAATTTGCAAGGAAGCTTGCGGGCTGATTCTGCTTCTCGAGCCTCTTTGAAAATGCTGTATTTCAGCGCACCGATGCATCCTGCATCATCGACCAGTCACCCTGTTGTGCACTTCTCTCTTGTACTGGTCACTTGCCGGCAAACACGTTCCGTTGCATGAGGCGAAGGGTAAATAGTGAGGTTTTTGTAGCCGGCAGGACACTTCTTTCTCAATTTGTATCTGTAGACTAATCATGCAAGCAAGCCACCTTGCCGGTATCGGCACCCTGTTGTTTTTTGCGTTCACGGTTTGGGGAGATTACAATTTCTCCCCCGATACACCGCTTAATGGAACGCCTAACTCTATTCGTTTTGAAGGCCTGGAAAGGTCGTATACCCTGTTCGAACCTTCTGGTACCTACGAAAAATCTTCCTTCCCGCTCATTATTGTTTTGCACGGCGGTGGGAGCACGGCGAAGGGCATGGTGCGGTTAACACAGGGGAGATTTAACAATATTGCCGAGCGCGAAGGAGCCTATGTTGTGTATCCCGAAGGCGTTCGCCGGCACTGGAATGAAGGCCGTGATTTACCCCTTTCGTATGCACATCGCGCCAATGTAAATGATGTTGGTTTTATCGAAACCTTGGTCAATAAGCTGGTTGCCGAGTACCCTGTAAATCCCAACCAGGTTTTTGTAACAGGGATGTCTGATGGCGGGTTAATGGCATACCGTTTGGCCTGCGCGCGTCCCGATTTGTTTGCAGCCATTGCGCCGGTAAATGCCTCGATTCCGGAAGACCTGATGGAATCTTGCCGTGCTGCCGCAGGAACGGGACTTATGGTTGTAAATGGTACAGCTGATCCCCATATGCCTTATGACGGGGGGACCATCTCGGTGTTTGGCGTTGAGCGCGGTGAAGTCCTCTCAACGCGGGCTACAGTAGACCACTGGCTTGGCATAAATGGATGCCCAGCCCATTCCAGAAAAAAGATGTTACCTGATTTGTCGCGCCGGGATGAGACTACGGTGACGCGTTACGCATACTCTGGATGTCAGTCGGGCGTAAATGTGGCATTGTACCGCGTAGAGGGGGGCGGACACACATGGCCGGGTGGCCGGCAGTATTTACGCGAAGACCGGATTGGCAGAACATCTCGGGATATCAATGCCTGCGATGAAATCTGGAACTTCTTTTCGCACTTCCAGGGATAAAGCTTATCGACCAATAGCTACCACGCCGGCTGCTAACCTTGCGTAACCGTATGCTGCTCTACTGCCGCCAATAGTTTGGAGGTGATGGTATCACAGATGAGCAATCCGCGGTCAGTCAGTGAAAAAACGTGCTTGTCCGAAATGCGCGCGAGTCCTTCTTGCACGAGTTGATCGAGCACGGTTTGAGGAAGTCTGGCGCTGTATTTAGAGGCAAGACGTTTGAGGTCGAGTCCGTCCTGGGTTCTCAGACGGAGCATGATGAATTCGCTGGCAAGTTCGGCGGGGCTTACTTCTTCTTTAAAGGACAGTGGCGGGGCGCCTTCTCCATCCCAGTCAAGATACTTTTTCAGGCTGCGTACGATACCCCATCGCTGCGCCGGCGCAGCCGCATGCTGCCAGAAGGCATGCGCTGACGGGCCCACGCCGAGGTAATTGGTGTGTTGCCAGTACAACTGATTGTGCCCAGATCTGAAGCCGGATCTGGCAAAGCTGGACACTTCGTAGTGTGCGTATCCTGCATCGCGCATGAAGGCCATGGTGTACTGGTAGCGGGCGGCAAACGCATCTTCATGCAACACCGACTCAGTGCCGGCGGCCACGCGTTTGTGCAAAGGCGTACCGGGCTCGACAGTGAGACCGTATGTTGACAAGTGAGGGATCTCCAGCTCAACCATCCGTTTTAGGTTCTGCTCCCATGCGTCGCTGTCTTGGCGGGGCAACCCAAAAATCAAATCAGCGGAGAAGTTCTGGAATCCTGCGGCGCGCGCAGTTGAAACAATGTTGTGGGCTTGCGTAGCGTTGTGGGCGCGATTCATCCATTGCAGATCTGCATCTACAAATGACTGAATACCAATGGATAGCCGGTTGATGCCCGTCTGCCGCAAGTCTGTCAGGTAAGCCAGGTCTACGTCATCCGGGTTAATTTCAAACGTTCGTTCGTGTACAGCTGAAGTATCAAAGCTGCTTGCGATGATGTCGAGTAACTCGGCAACCACAGGGACGGGCAGCAAAGAAGGGGTGCCGCCGCCGAAATAAATGGTCTCGAGCGGGTGGTTGGGGCCAAAAAAAGTGCCCCAATATGCAATCTCCTGTTTCAGGCGGGTTGTAAATGCCTCAAGGCGCGAGGTAGCCGTCACAAAATAGAAGTCGCAGTAGACACATCGCTGTTTGCAAAACGGGATATGTAGGTAAAGCCCGGCCACAGGATGCTATGCGTTGGAAATGATTAGATCGGGTACAGAATGCCAAATGCGGACTGCATTGGACCCTGTATTTATACAAAAGATGCGCAAAGCAATGAGAAAGTGAACCTCATGCCACGAGATCCCGGATTTATCCTGCCATCAACGAAGCGGTGACGGGTGAGGTGAATTTCAAACCTGGGAGCAATTACCTTTCATTCGGCATTCGGCATTCGGCATTCGGCATTCGGCATTCGGCATTCGGCACCCAGAATGCATCTTTCTTGGAAAGCTCCCGTTAAACCGAAGATTGATGCTAAAAAAATCCCACCTGGATTGGCCGGCTACCGCATCTCATCCACGAAATGCAAGCTGGTCGTGAAAGGCAATCAATCCGACCCCTTCAGTTGAATCTCACCGTTTTTGTGGAGAATTCTGCACAAACCGCACTGGTCACAACTTGTTGTAGCATCGTCTCAATTTGGGGAGAAATCAGGGATTGCATGTCAGTGCTAGGTTTAGAACAATAAATTAACCTGCTTTAAAGTTATCTTTAAAGTCTACAACTATTCTTAAATCCCGCTACACAATGAAAAGACACATACCATTTTTTGTCTGTGTGATGGCTTTATCCCTGGTATCGTTCACCGCGAACGCCCAGAGCTATCGATCAGATGACACAGCCATGAAGCTTCAGGGCTTTGGTGGTGCTGCCGTAATAGGAGGCGGTGACGTAATTGTCGGCTCTGTAGGACAGACCTCAAAAACCGGTGAAGTTTACGTATTCCGTAACATGGATGGAGAGTGGAAAGAGGCAGCACGGCTCATGGCTTCAGACGGATCTGACGACAACCGCTTCGGCCGTGCCATGGCAATGGACGACGAAACTCTCCTGATTGGTGCAACCGTACAGGATGCCAACAAAGGTGCTGTATACGTATTTGCAAAAGATGCGGATGGCAACTGGGTTGAGCAGTCCAAGATGGTGCCGGCTTCAGTGAAAGAAGGTGACAATTATGGCCGTACGCTCGCGCTTGCAGGCGACCTGGCTTATGCGGCTACCGTTGGCCTCGATGAAGGCATGGGTGCTGTATTCACCTTCCACAAGAACGCAGACGGGGAGTGGATGGAAAAAGAAATGATGCGTCCGGAAGGCATCGAGCAGGGAGACTACTTTGGTCTTTCTGTTTCTGCTGATGGCAACCGCGTCATTGTTGGTGCACCTGCGTACCAGCGTCAGGATGCTCCTGGTGCTGCTTACATTTATGAGTTTGACGCCGCTTCTGGCTCCTGGATGCAGAAAGCCAAGCTGGAAGATGCCGATCTCGACGGTCGTGCCGGCTTCGGTGCATACACCCATCTCTCAGGCAACTACGCGCTCGTTAGCGCTCCTGGTGCTGATCAGTTTGCTGGTAAAGTATACCTCTACGTATACAACGAAGCATCTGAAGAATGGGCACTCGAGCAAGAGCTGACAGCCTTTGACGCTTCTAGCCGCGCCGGCTATGGCAGCGCTATCCAGATGGATGGCACGTCACTCTGGATCGGTGCACCGTTTGCCTCACAGGGTTACGGTTCTATCTACGTGCACGATTTTGATCCTGCAGCAATGAACTGGAGTGGCGTAAGCAAGGTATGGGCTGACAAGCCTAACCGCGGCAGCCAGTTCGGTGGTGTATTTGCTGTTGACGGAGACGTTGCAGTTGTTGGATCCCAGGGCATGGACAATGGCGAAGGTGGTGCTTACATCATGACGCGCAATGACATGGGCAAATGGGAAGAAGCCGGCGTTGTTTACAACGAACTCGTTGGCATGGACCCCGTAGTTGGCGCCAAAGTCGACTGTGAAGATGGCGACGCTTCTATCTTTGGATGTGAGAACGTTGACCTCTTGTCCTTCCTGCCGCTTAGCGATCTTGGTGGCGGACGTGGTGCAAACCTGAATGATATTTGGGGCTGGGAAGATCCTGAAACAGGAACAGAATACGCCCTCGTTGGCCGTGTAGACGGTACTTCTTTTGTTGACATCAGCGACCCGTATAATCCTGCGCTCGTAGGTAACCTCTGGTTGACTGAAGGTGCTACGCCGGCTTCATGGCGTGATGTTAAAGTCTACAAAGACCACGCATTCATCGTTTCTGATGGTGCAGGCGCACACGGCATGCAGATCTTCGATCTTGCACAGCTGCGTGATGTAGATGCTGCTGAAATGCCCGTTGAGTTTGAATCAACAGCCCATTACGATCAGATTGCCAGCGCGCACAACATCGTAATCAACGAAGAAACCGGGTTTGCTTACGCCGTAGGCAGCAGTTCTGGTGGCATCACCTGTGGTGGTGGCCTGCATATGATTAACATCCAGGATCCACTGAACCCAACCCACGCCGGTTGCTTTGCTGACGAAGCTACAGGCCGTGCCGGTACAGGCTACACGCATGACGCACAGTGCGTTGTGTACAAAGGCCCTGATACCGACCACCAGGGCAAAGAAATTTGCTTCAACGCAAACGAAACCGCCCTCAGCATTGGTGACGTAACCGACAAAGAAAATACGGTAGCCCTGTCTAGCGCAGACTACCCGAACGTTGGCTACTCACATCAGGGATGGTTGACAGAAGATCATAAATACTTCTACATGAATGACGAACTCGATGAGTTGCAGGGCAAAGTTAGCCAGACCCGTACGCTCATCTGGGACGTTCAGGATCTCGACGATCCGCAGCTTGTGAAAGAGTTTATGCTCGACTCAGCTGCTTCAGATCACAACCTGTATATCCGTGGTAACCTGATGTACCAGTCAAACTACAATGCTGGTCTGCGTATCCTCGACATCACTGATATTGAGAATCCAGTAGAAGTAGGTCACTTCGATACCACACCATTTGGTGAAAACGGTGCAGGATTTGACGGATCATGGAGTAACTACCCTTACTTCAAGAGCGGCATCATTGCTGTATCGAGCATTGGTCAGGGACTCTTCCTGGTTAAGAAAAGCGACGTCGATATCTAGTGTATTGATGTTACCTCTTTAGCTTTCAGGATCCAGGCGGGCACATTTGGTTGCTCGCCTGGATTTTGATCTTTTATAACTTGGCACAAAGAAGATCTATGAAGCAATTCATCGTTGCCGGGTTTGCACTCGGCCTTCTCGTTTTTTCTGGTTGCAGTCAGTCGGGTGCGACAGTGCAGGCATCTACGCCCGCGCCTGAAATGCAGCCTATGGCTGCCAGCGAAGCAGCGCCCGTTACGCCTGAAGCAACAGCCGTTGTTGCCCGAACAGGCGAATATGTTTACGTGTGCAACCAGACCAGCGCTTCCGTTTCCGTCATTGATGTTGAAACGCTTGAAGTAGTTGACACTGTAGAACTTTCAACTTTTGGCTTTGACAAAAATGCCAAGCCCCATCATATCGCCGTTGAGGCTGATGGCGCGCACTGGTATGTATCGCTGATTGGTGCCAATCGCGTATTGAAATTCAACAACAAAAACGAGTTGGTTGGATCTTCTGAGTTTCAGGCGCCGGGTATGCTATCGCTACATCCAGATGAAGACCTGCTGTTTGTTGGGCGTTCCATGATGGCTGTTAATCCGCCAGAACGTATCGGCATGATTGAGCCGGCTACAATGGAGATCGAAGAAGTCGACGTATTCTTCCCACGCCCACATGCACTGATCGTTGACCCTCGCGGTGACTTTGTGTATTCAGGCAGCCTTTCTGTTAACCAGTTTCTCAGCATGAATATCGATTCTGGTGAGATTAACCTGGAGCGCCTCGAAGGCAATACAACCCATACTTTCGTGCAGTTTGCCGTCTCTCCTGATGGCAGCCGGATGGTTGTTGGCGGCCAAATGACTGGCCAGGTATTTATTTTTGATACGTCCAATCCGGAAGAAGTAGCACTGCTTGCGACGGTCAAAGTTAATGGCGCACCATGGCATCCAACCTTCACGCCGGATGGACGGTTTGTCTACTTTGGCAACAAAGGCACCGATACGGTGACTGTACTTGACGTAGAAAAGCAGGAAGTTGCTACCGTGATTGAAGGCGAAGGCCTCTCGCAGCCCCACGGTATCGCCATTTCAAAAGATGGCAGCAAGGTATTTGTGTCCAATAATAACCTGCGCGGTGGATACAAAACGATGGACATGAGTGGCGGCAAAATGGACCATGGCAAGATGGACCACGGTGCAATGAACCATGACGAGGAGGATGATAAAAAAGAAGGCGACATGGATCATGATAAAATGGACCATGGTAAAATGGGTCATGGCAAAAAAGAAGCTGCCAGTGAAGATGAAGTAGGTACCCTGGTTGTGATAGATACCGCCACAAATAAAGTGGTGAAAGTTATTGCGCTAGGTTTCTATCCTTCGGGTGTTGGGACCAACCTGCACTAAAGATTTAGCATCTTGCAATTTTCTTTTAGCCCGCGAGGCGTTAGATTTTGGGACCTGACCGTTAAACGTCAGGTCCTTCTTGTTTAAGCTGTATTCGAATTCCTGGTTGCTTATGTTGGCCGGATCAAATTATAGACAGTCCATGATGTACAGAATTGTAGGAAGCCTTGCGCTGCTCGTGTTTATGGCCGGTTGTGCGGCCGGCCCCAAGGCTACAACAACACCCAATAACGCGGATGCACCGGAGCTGCCGATGTTTCTTCGGCAAGTTGTCCCGTTTGACGTGCTGGATGCAGCAGGGAATCCGTATGATTTACCTTTCCTGGGCGGCCTGAATGTACCCCGTCCCCAGTTTGTTGATATAGACGGCGACGGCGACGATGACCTGTTTCTGCAGGAAGTCACCGGGCGTTTGATGTATTTCGAGCACATGCGCGAAAACGGCGAATCAAGCTATGTCTGGCGTTCCGACGATTTTGACGGTGTTAAAATTGGAGAGTGGAGCCGCTTCTTTGATATGGATGGTGATGGCGATTTTGATTTGCTTACCGAGCAGCCGTACAGCTATGTCAAGTATTACCGTAATGACGGCACCGTTAACGAGCCGGCGTTCACAATGTTGACGGATACGCTGCTTACAGCGGAAGGCGAGCCTTTATTTGCTGATCGTCAGAATATCCCCAACCTTACCGATATCGATTGTGATGGCCTTGTAGACCTGTTTATTGGTCGGGTAGAAGGGACCGTGATGCGGTACGAGGCGCTGGCGAAAGTGGAAGACGGTTTGCCGCGCTTTGATCTGGTCACTGAGCGTTTTGAGAATATCGAAATCATCGGGCAATTTGGCTCCATGCATGGTGCAAATACACTTGCCTTCTTTGATGTAGACAATGATGGGGACCAGGACCTGTTTTGGGGGGATTTCTTTGAACCCAGTCTGCTGTTCATCGAAAACACGGGTACCTGCAGTTCGCCTGTTTTGCAAGGAGAACCCCTGGCATATCCAACACAGTCCCCGATGAGCACCAGTGGTTACAATGCGCCGGCGTTTTCTGATTTCGACGGTGACGGCGACAAAGACATGTTTGTTGGTGTACTTGGTGGTGCGTTTAACCCCAATCTGACCTCCGCAGATAATTTATACTATTTCGAGCGCGACGCACAGGACAATTACTCGCTGGAAACGCGTCGCTTTCTCTATGGCCTCGATGTAGGGCGAGAAAGCATTCCGGTGTTTGTTGACCTCGATGCAGATGGTGACAAGGATCTCGTGCTCTCCAATAAAATTGAGCCTGAAGACTTTGATCTCGGACGCAGCCTGTACTTCGAAAATCAGGGTACCGCAGAGGCGCCGCACTTTGCACTTGCCGACACGATGGATTTTGAGCCAGCCTATCACTACGCGCCGGCTTTTGCCGATCTGGATGCAGATGGCGACCTGGATGCATTGGTGGGTACATGGAGCAAAGGCATTGCCCTGTATACCAACAAAGGCACTGCAACCAATCCCAATCTGGTCCCTGAAAATACCAGTTACCTCAAACTCACGCGTGGTAGCAATAGTACACCCGCGTTGGTAGATATTGATGCTGACGGAGATCTCGACCTCTTTGTCGGGGAGGCGTCCGGGACCATCAATTTCTACATGAACAACGGCGCCGTAGGCGCACCTAAGTTTGAGCTCGTATCAGATGAGTACCTGGATATCGACGTAGGGCGCAGGAGTGCGCCGGCGTTTGTAGACCATGATGGCGATGGCGACTTTGACATGTTCATCGGTCGTGAAGGGTATGGAATGCACTACTACGAAAACCAGGGCACCCCGGAAATGCCCAACTTTGTGCTAGATGAGACATTCTCGCTGGCGCTCCCCTCCTTGTCTGCACCCGCGTTTGTCGACATTGATGCTGATGGTGATCTGGACTTTTTCTCAGGGGGTGATGGTGGTGGACTGTTCTTCTATGAACGCACACGCCAGTAAGAGTCAGGTAATTGTTTTTGATTCGAAGCCCGCGCAACAACGCTGTTGCGCGGGCTTTTTTGTTGAAAGGCGAGTATCGAAACACCACAGTCTTTACATGGATTTGCCGTGTTTGCACCGTTTGCATTCCCGATCATTTCTGGAGCTTTACGCTTCGCGCTTCCATCTATCCTCCCGGCTCGTTTGTAGCTGAAGCATTGTGTTGAACACCCCTGTTTGTGCCGTTGGAGATGTTTGGATCAATCAAGGCAGCCTACGTGCCTGCCATTTTGCTCGTATTGTTCGTCTTTTGTGCCAGCCCCGTAAATACAGTAGCCTCTGATGTTGAGGTTTCGGGTGTGGACAGACGCCCGGGGTATGTGGTTGTCGATTTGGTGGTTAAGCGCCCACCTGGTGGCCAACAGCACGTGTTTACCGTGTCAGGCTTATACAATGCGCTGACTATTGCGCCCGGTGTCTCCATCACGAAGCTCAGTCAACAACTTGGGTATTGGGGGATAAAAACACAATTCCGCAATGGTGCGCGCGGCGCAACCCTCTTTTTCGAACAGTACGGGCGTGGCACCATAGCATTTGTCGACAGCCAGCCGCGCAGCAGCGGTACGCGCTATCAACTGCATCTCTACCTCGAGCAAGACCTGGATCTGGACGATTTTTACGGACGTGGTGTACAGCTCCTGGCTGCCGGCAAAGAAGCGGAGGCATTACATCACTGGCATTTTGTTCTTTCCCGCTACGGATTACATCGGGAGACCGTCTACGAACTTGCTGAGTACCACTTCGCCCGCGGCAATTTTGAACGTGCGGAAGAATTGTATGAGATAACGATCGATCTCGATGAGAGAACGTGGGTATACCCGGAGGCGCGTATCCGGTACGCAATAGCCGGCGATAAGCTGCCACAGGGATTAAGTACAAAGCACGGCATGTGTCTGGCTGATTATGTGCGCTATGGCAAAGGGGCGCAGGTTCTCAAGGCAGAGCAACTCTTGATGCAAGTCCGTAACCCTGTTAAAATGGACCCGGTAACCCCTATGACAAACCGGTCTATATTGCGCAAGATACAGCGAGGCCGGCAGGTGATAGTACATTTCTGGTCACCTGAATCCGATGACGGTTGGACTAGCCTGGGCAAGCTGTTTGCGTTCTCCGTTCGGCATCGAGAAATCCCGATCTATGTTGTGGCAACCCGGGATGGTAACCAACTCCGAATGCATGAGCGCCGGTTAACGAAACAATATGCTCCTTTTTGGCCATTGGAGGGCACGGGCAATGTGCAGTTTTTATACGATGAGGTAGGGCTTTTGCAGCAAACGTTATTTGGCGAAGGATCTGGTGCCACGAGGGCAATAGACACGCTTTTCCTGGAACGTGGTGCGGTACTGCGGCATGAGACGCGCGTTGAGGATTGGGAAGTGATCGGGCGGTTGCTACGCTGGAACAATGGATAAGCCGGCAGCGTGCCCAGCTTTTACCACCAGGCTACAGTTTTGGAGCCGCATCCACGCAGGTGTAAAAGATGGACGTAGTGAATTTGAAAGACAAACTTGCTCAGTTTGATGACCATTGGGCACCGAGGGTGATCGGCGAACTCAATGGACAGCATGTAAAGATTGCAAAGGTGCAAGGCGAGTTTGTGTGGCACCACCACGAGGAGGAAGATGAGCTTTTTTATGTTATAAAAGGGCAAATGCAGCTGCTTTTTCGCGACCGGGAAGTAACACTGAATCCTGGTGAATTTTGCATTGTGCCCAGGGGGGTGGAGCATAAGCCGGTTGCCAAAGAAGAAGTTCACCTGCTACTTTTTGAGCCGGCGTCTACGCTGAATACAGGAAACGTGCAGTCTGATCGTACCCGCGATACATTGGAGCGCATCTAGCCGCTGCCTGTTGGTCTGCGAAGTAAAGATCACCCAGATACCGCATGAAGGGCCACGCGATTGCCTTCGCTATCTTCAAAGTGGGCTACGAATCCGTGCTCACCACCAAGTGCCATTTTGCCCTGCAATACCTTTCCACCATGCAGTGGTACACGCGTGAGTACGGCGTCGATATCCTTGACGGAAAAGTAAACGAGGGTGCCTTCGTGTGAAGGTGTATAATGGGTCGGCGCTAGCATCAGGCAGCCTGTTGCGCCGGACGCTTTGGGATCATTGGGAAACCAGGCCATCTGCATGCCTGGAAGCTCGTTGAGCTTGAGGTCAAATTCCAGTACGGCTTCGTAAAAAGAAATGGCCCGGGGCATATCGGTTACGGGTATTTCAAACCAGTTGATGGGATTCATGATCAGGGGAGAGGTTGATGGACTCGATTGGTTGTTTAAATAAAATAACAACCCGTTGCTATAAAAAAACCCGACAACCAGCTGGTTGTCGGGTTTTTTGTTTTTATATAGCTGTGGGTCTATTGGTACTAAGATGGCGAGCAGGCTGCATCTTCGAGGCTGGTATCCCAGCATCCCATTGTGCCACCGTTGAAGTTTGTTGCAGAGATCGAGCCTTCGTTGGTTGTAGCATCCCAGGATACATCATGGGTAATGGCTTCAGAAACCTGTTGCCAGACGAAGGAACGTGCCGTGCCATTCTCACGGTATTCTACAGAATCGCCGGCGCTTTGCGCTGCTGATTGAGGGATACTGAATGTAATCGTTTTTTCTGTATCACCTGTCGCGTAGCTTGCATTCAACACATTGGCTGATGCACCATCGAGGTAGTAGAACAACTGCCACGACCCAACGGCGCCGTTTTGTGATGTCTCGGCAGAGAACAGTTCAAAGTTCTCCAGTGCGTCACCTGAAGCAGGATCTGTTGTTGTGATGCGCATGCTCCAGGTTGTTGCATCCCCGTTGCGCGTCGCCGAGAGCGTATAGCCGATGCTTTGCGCGCCACTTGCGGCAGAAGCACTCCACACCCAGGCGCCATCCTGAAATACAGGGTCGGCTTCGAGGGCGCTAATTGTTGTTATAGAAGGAATAATCAGGTTTGCTGAAATGATGAGCGACACAGGCCATACCCGCAGGGCTGCGGCTGTGAAGTTTACACCCGGCATTTCATTTTTTGCGGTAGTCTGGTTGAAAAGGTCTACCGGTAGGGAAAAGACTTCACTCGGAATTACATCCGGTGCTTCATCTTCTGTGTTTGTGCTGTCGCAGCCTGTCAGCGTAATAAAAGTGAAAGCTGCAAGTAATAGATATATGCGATTGGAAATTTTCATGGTTATTCGCTTGAACGTGATTAGTGCGCGCGAAGCTGTGGGGCAAACGCTATATTTCAAAAGGTATGCCGCGTTCGTGCAAAACCGTACTTCTGCGCCTGTATAAACCAATGCGAAAATTCCAGCCATATTTTCCCTTTACATGACAAAAAATAGCTTGACGCACCCATTTGAGCGACCACAGGGCGTTTTTGCAGCTACCCTTACGCCAATGGATGAGGATTATAACGTTGATATTGCGCTTTTAGCAGCCCATTGTAAATGGTTGTTGGCGCATGGCACCAATGGCATCGTACTGTCGGGCACAACCGGGGAAGCCAATTCTCTTTCTGTTGATGAGAAAATGAAGGTGCTTGATGGATTGCTGGCACAGGGTATTCCCGCTTCGAAGCTCATTGTAGGGACAGGATGCTGTGCCTTCCCGGACACGGTTGCGCTGACGCGCCACGCTGTTGCGCAAGGGGTTGCCGGCGTCCTTATGCTTCCACCGTTTTACTATAAAGGTGTATCTGACGCTGGTTTGTTTGCCAGCTTTTCTGAAGTAATCACGCGGGTTGGGGCAGATGACCTGCGCATTTATCTATACCATTTCCCGAAAATGAGCATGGTCCCTTTCAGTCTGGACCTGATTTCGCAGCTGTTAATGGCCTATCCTGCCCAAATTGCCGGCATCAAGGACTCAAGTGGCGATTGGGGCAATATGTCGGCTATGGTTAGAGAATTTCCAGGGTTTGATGTTTTTGCCGGGAGTGAGGCCTTTTTGTTGGATATTTTGCAAGAAGGCGGGGTTGGATGTATATCTGCATCAGTCAATATCACAAGCCCCCTTGCCGGCGATGTGTACCAGCACTGGCAGGATGCATCAGCAAATGGCTTACAGGCCAAGCTGACGGCCGTCCGCCATGCTTTTCAGGCCTATCCGTTCATTCCAACGCTAAAAGGGATTATGCACCAGCGTTCCGGACATGCCAGTTGGCAAGCCATGCGTCCGCCGCATCTGCCGGCATCTCAAAGTGAGATCGACGCAGCTCTGGCGTCTATGGCAACACTTGATTTTACCCTTGAACCAATCAATTACGCAGTATAATGTCTACCACACCACAACCCGATTTTCGCGCCATCATGCCTTTTATAAGGCTCGGTATGCTGCTCACAGTAGTTGCAGCAGGTGGTTTTCTGTGGTATGGCATAGGTGTAGCAGACAACCCGCTCGATTTTGACCGTCAGACGCTGAATCTGGTGTTTCTTTTTGCATTTACGGTTGCAGCGTTTGTCGTGATGCGGGTACGGCGCCAGCTTGAGGGAGATCTTGTTATGCATAAAAAGAACCTGCTCATTTTACTGGCCTGGTCCGTTGCTGAGGGGGTTGCTTTGCTGGGTGTCGTGCTCATGTTAACCGGCGACGCATCATTTTTTGTTGCCGGCCTTATCGTATTGCTGATGACATTTGGTGTGTTACCAATTCCGGCAACCGCTGAAGAGGAACGATGAATACTATAGCAGCAGGTCCCAATCACAGGTGTTGATCGAGCGATCGCTCCGGGGATTCTTCTTGAAGAAGCCTAGCTGTGGTATCCATTGGATTGGAAATTGCTACCTGAAACAAGGGTACAATGCCAGTCCAGTGCCTCCTTCCGCTTGTTAATTTCGGAGAAATCGTACAGTCATGCACCATTCAGAAGCACCAACAGACATTCCTCTTTCTTTTAGCCCGCATAAAAAAGCCGGCGTGATGGCGCAGCAGGTTCTCGATGAAATGGTGCTGTATGACGACAATACCGAAATGGGGTACTCGTTGAATGCTTCCGCCCGATTTATTTGGGATCTGTGTGATGGCGAGCGTACCCTGGGCTCTATTTGTGAGGAAATTGCCCGCGACCTGGAAGTAGATGCTGCCATGTTGCACAAAGATGTTCAAACCACCGTTTCCGAATTGTTGAAACTGGGCCTGCTCAAATCGGGCGTAGAGGAATCAGAGTCTGCCAGTTCTTAATTCTACCACTGCCGCAGCACACATTGAAGGCTGCATAGCTACGTTTCAGGAAAACCTGGATATGGTTACCCCAGATCACAAATATTATATCTCTTTTGCAAGCCAGGAAGTGGCTATCCAGTCGGAGGACCCGGATGTCATCGCGCCGTTTTTGCTTGCATTCCGGGAGCTGTTGGTGGATGTGCCGGCAGACTTGCTTGGTACGCTCTCCATTGTGCACGACGGTGACGGATACCGGGTAGATGGTGCAAAAATGTTTGAGGGTGAGCAGGAGAGCCCGCGTGGTGTATTGCAATGCCTGAAATTTGAGGTCATTCACCGATTTGTGGAGGTGCACCCCGAGCTTTTGTGGTTGCATGCCGGCGCAGCCTCGCTGGATGACAAGGCCATTATGCTTTGTGGTGCCTGGGGTAGTGGAAAAAGCACAATGGTAGGAAATC
Source organism: Bacteroidota bacterium (assembly GCA_039111535.1). NCBI lineage: Bacteria > Pseudomonadati > Bacteroidota > Bacteroidota bacterium. The sequence goes on from JBCCIM010000052.1 coordinate 28,734, forward strand.
TGTGCAAAAAGGGATGGACCTATCTCTCTGATGACATCGTCCCGATTCATATGGAAAGCGGCCAGCTAGTTTCTTTTCCGCTTACCCCCATGATGCGCGCGCACGACGCCCAGGATCATGCAACGAAGCTCTCCGCTGATGCGGTAGCCAATTTAAACAAGCAAGTTGTGGAGCTTGCAGACGGGGCCTATGCTACGCGCGAGCAGTCGCTGGCTGCCATCGTTTTTCCACAATATGACCCCAAAGTTTCTAAAGTAGCTTTGACGGCCATTTCGCCGGCAGCTGCTACGCTTGAATTGCTGCGAAACTGCCTGAACCTGAAATACCACAAAGAAGACGCCGTGCAGTTTCTTGGTACGCTCGTTGAAAAGCTCCCCGTGTATATGCTGCGATATAACGACGGCGTCAAGGCTGCAGAGCTACTGATTGGTGAGCATAGGCAGCTGGGTTAGCACGGTCACTACTGTTTGTTTATTGGATCATTTCTTGGTATCAACCACAGCGTTTTCTGCCGGCCATCGATGTACCAGGTGGATTCGCCATCAAAAAAAGCATCTTCTTCCAGCATAACCCGGACGACCTTGTTGTTCCATTCAGGAATCGGGACGCGGGCATTGAGTTCAATCGAGTACGCAGTGTTGGGGTACATCGGGTAGTCGCCTCTGCCGGCCACGCCGCCTTGTTGATCCCACAACCCGATTGTGGGGCCGGCGCCATGTCCCTGAAAGCCAATAGGGTGGGTGTAAATGGACGGTGTAATTTGCTCTGCAATGGCCTGGTCGCGTGTGGCTTTGAGGATTTCGTTTCCGGTGCGTCCTGTTTTGAAGTGAGACGTAAGGATATCTTGCAGTCTGTTGCCTGTTTTCAGGGCTGCAACCAATCCTGCAGGTGCCTCTGTTTCTCCAGGTTTCAGCACATAGGCATGTTGCTGAGTGTCCGTATTGAGGCGCAGGTAGGTAATGCCAAAGTCTACGTGGATTAAGTCGCCAGGCTGGATGATGTCGGCTGCCGGCTTGGAGGCAAAGGAACGATTGGTATCCGCTTCATCGTTGCGCTGGATGGAGACGCTGGGATGAAACCAGGTGACGAGCTTGAGTGCGCGAATCCGTTCTCTGTACCACCACTCCACATCCGAAGTTGTTGTGACGCCGGGTTGGATTACCTGCTCTGAAAGACCCTCTGCAATGATTCTGTGTGCAATCCGGCAAATCATTGGGTAGACTTGCATTTCTGCAGCTGTACGCGTTTCGAGCCACCCGATAGCAAGGTTTTCGCCAGAGACCACGCGGTCATGGAATGCGGCGGGTAACGCACCCATAAACCCATCATACTCCGAGTCTGTCAGGCCATCTGCAAGGCCAAACGTAGTCGATCGGTTAAGCGCAATTTTGTTGGGGTTGGCGAGCGTTATAATTTCGGCCAGTCGTGCCCACTGGTCGGGTTCTTCTTCTGGATTCCAGCCGCTTGGAAAGAACTTGCCGATATCATAGCGGGCTACGGCGATCCGCTCAACACCCTTCTCTTCGCCATGATCAAAAAAAACGAGGACTGTGCGCCGGCGCGCTGCAAGCCAGGTTGCGGGCAGCATGCTGCGTATGACGGGATCTTCATTGTATTCTCTGGCACTTACAATCCACATATCAATCCCATTGCGTCGCATAAGTGCTGGGACAACGTTTTCGAGCCTGTCCAGCAACAACTGATCAACAAGGGCAGCACGCGCCTTCATGGGGAGAATGGTGGGCATGTGCTGAGCATTGGTATGCTCCAGATCGGTGCCAAGGGCTGAACACAGCAGCGTTAAAGCCAGAATACGGTACTTCATGGTATCATTGCATAGTTAAGCGAGCTATGCAAAGTACGTAAAGCGAGGAAGAGATGCGTGTAGCTTATAAGGTGTCAGGATTCAGACGGGAATCCGTCTTCTGGCATTTGAATGCCGAGGGAGTCTGGGACGTTGTTGTCCTGTAGTTCTGGATTAACGAGCGACACCATGGGCATGTCGAGCGCCGTCAGGAATTTCCCGAGCGCGGCAACGAGGAATTCCTGTTGCAATTCCACCATTTCAGCGTCGAAACGCCCCCGCTCGTCCAGGTGACCGCGGATATCCAGGTACAGTACGCGTGGCCAGTCGGGATACTTCTTTTGTGCTTCGGCGATCAGGCCAAACAGGTCTTGGGCTGCCTTGTCGAAGTTGTGTGTTTCTTCAACGACGTGGTACAGCGACACGGTATTGTCGAAGTTCATCGCAATACCAGGCTGTTCTGGCTTGTTGTAGCTGGGTATGATAGGAGGGTTCATTGCAGATTTTTTTGGGCGAATTCCAACCTGCCCCATTAACTAAGATGGGCTGAAATAAGTTCTATCTGCAACGATCGCCGGCAATGGGTAGCATTACGGACGCTGGCCCGGGAATGCTTCGCAGCCGACCATAACAGATTCAACACGCCGATTCACGAGGCAATCAGGGTCCTCTTTGCGCAAGCAAGAAAGGGCTGTGCCGCGCTCGCGGATGGCGAGCCTGTCTGTGGCAATGCCCTCTGTGGTATAGAAGTCAAAAACAAACGCTGCCCGTTCGCGCGAGATTTTTAGCGCTTGAGCTTCCGTATCCGCGCCGTCTGTGTGTCCCACAATACGGGCGCAACAGCGCGGGTTGAGTTGGAGTGCTTCGACGTTTTCGGCGAGGAGTGCCATCGTCTGACCTGTAACATCTGCACTGCCGGCATCAAAGAATACGGTATTCAGGTCAGCCAGTACGCAGCGGTCGTCTGGGAAGTCGGGTGCGGGTAGCGGCGGATTGTAAGGCGGAATGACGAGGGGATCTGGCAATTCAGCCGGCGGAATTTCTTCGGCTACCCGTCTTATTTTTGCGAGGTTGAACCGCATGCCAAACATAACCAGTGATGTATTGTGTGGATTGCGGTTGCCTTCGTTGCGGCCAACGTAGTTGAAGTTGATACGGAAGCTGGCGTCTGCGAATACCGAAAAGCGGTGTGAAACCGGGTAGTCAACGCCAAGGCCAAAAGGCAGGGTGAAGACGGAGCGGTCTGGGCCAGGCGTGCCAGCGTTTGGCTGGTTGATCTGCCCTGAAGGTGCACCAAATGGATCTGCGATTAGGGTGCCAAATCCTGTATAAACGTAGGGGAGAAAGAGGCTGGTAGAGCCGCGGCGCAGCGTATAAATAATTTGGGGTTCAAACCAGAACAGCTCCCGGTTTAGAAATTCGTTGCTTGTGAGTCCGCCCTCAGTGTCGAGGGAGCTCAGGTTGGTTAGTCCAGCCATGCCCCGGAAAAAGAACTTGTCTCTTACGATGGGGAAAGAGCCGAGCAGGATGCCGGCTACATCGCTGGATCTGGTAAAATTGGCGTTGCTGCGAACATCGTTGAGATCAACGCGGCCATGGTATGTAAATACACCAAGTGCCACGCCAAAATGCGCCTGTGAGCCACGCAGTTGTGTGCGCTGGGCCTGGGCCTGGGGGCTCGCAAATGCCAGCAGGAGGGGGAGTAGCAGCAGAAAACGTAACGTCTTCATTGTATTTGATTGTAGATTTGCCAGAAGCGTACGAAGAAATGTCGTTACATAATGTGTACCAAACGGGCATTGTTCCAAAAAGAAAGGCGAACCCGGTATGGGTTCGCCTTCTTTCGCGCAAATAAGCGCTAAACTGTTTCGAAAAAGCTACTGGGCTTATCGAATTGGGATGGTGTCAGCACGACGGAACTGCTCAACACCTTCTTTTTTGCTGGTTGTACCACGCTGCATGCCAGTACCTGTAGCCATTGAGCGGCTAACGGCAACGCCATTGTCAACGTAGAACTGCTCAACAGCGCGAGCGCGGTCTTCAGACAGGCTCTGTGCGTTGCGCTCACCAGGAGCTGCAATACCCTGAATGCTTACGTTGGTGTTTGGGCAATCCTGGAGAATTTCGAGGTTCTCCTGCAGTGCTGCACGAGCTTCGTCGGTAAGTACGCTTGAGTTGCGTGCGAAGAACGCGGCGTTCATTTCAACAACTTCAGAGCAGTAGTCAGCTTCGTACTGGTTGACCGTGATGGTCATTGTACGAGAATCAGAACCTGCGTTGTTTGAAGCGCGCAGGGTAACGGTGTACGTACCAGGCGTATCAAACGTGTAAGATGGGTTTGCAGAGGTGCTGCTTCCCATGTTGTCGAAAGACCAGCTGTAGCTGACAGGTACATCGCCGCGAACGTTCGAAGAGAAGTTCACAGGGGTGCGTGTGTCAGGGTTCTGCGGGTTAGCGCTGATGGTAACAACTTCTGCCGGCACAGGAGGACGGTAGACAACAACCGTTGCTTCACCGGTGTCTGGCCCCTTTTTGTTGCTTGCGGTTACAGCTACACGGTACGTTCCTGGCTGATTGAAGGAATGTGTCGTGGCTTTGCCGATGCCGGTTCTGCTATCGCCGAAGTTCCAGTTGTATTCGATTGGGTCGCTTGCGTCTTCGTTGATCATCGCAGTAAAAGTACCGGACTGGTTGATCCGGAGGCTATCGGGACCTTCAACATCAAGTACTTCAACAGCCGTTTTACAACCGACCATGCTCATTGCACCTATAAACAAGGCAAAGGTTAACAAGAGCGAGGAGCGTAGGTGTTTCATCATGTTTGTTCTTCTTACGTGTATTTAGAAAAACCAAAAAAATGGGTCTCGTGACATTCAAATAATGTATCAACCGCTTACAGAGAAGCAGTGGTACAGCGCTGAAGTTAAC
>JBCCIM010000053.1 GCA_039111535.1 Bacteroidota bacterium
CCAATTGGGTTTATCAACAGGTACCTGCTTGAGATATTTATCGGACTGTTTTCCCTTCGCTTCTTTCTGCAGCAAGGGCAAAAACTAAAAATGCAGCCCTATCTGCACTTGCCGATCAGCCTAAAACGGCTCGTTTACTTCTTTCAGGCGTTTTCTCTCCTGAGCTTCCACAATATAATCCCCTACCTGTTTTTCATCCCGTTCAGCATACGGTATTTGTGGCAGGGTTATCCGGGTCCTGGGGGCGCGATGTTCTGGCTCGCCGGCATCACGCTCATCCTGCTCATTTCCCACTACACCAACAACCTGCTGCGCGCAATTCTTACCAAAAACACGTGGTTCTACGTGCTCACGATCAGCGTCTTTGCATCGCTGCTGGTGCTCGACCAGGTGATAAATACGCAATACTTGCAGCTCTTTTCGGAGATACTGTTTGAAGAACTGCTGCGGCAAAATCTGATTTTATTGGGCCTGCTTTTGTCGCTCGCGGTAAGCATCGTATTATACTCAAGCGCGCTTATCCAGCAAAACCTGCTGGCCTCACCCGTGGTTGCCCAGCATCAGCGCACGCAGCGTACCAACATCATTTTTGCGCCCGAACGCGGGCAGGTACTCAACCTGATCTTGCTTGAACTCAAGATGATCTGGCGCAACAAGCGGCCCAAACACTATTTTTTGCTTTCTGTAGTTTTTGCTGTGGCATACATCGCCTTGATGCTCACTGAAAGCCAGGTGTTTAGCTCCCGTGCAATCTCGGCGATCATAGGTATTTTTGCTTCAGGTACGTTTGCGCTGAATTACGGGCAGCTTATGTTTTCCTGGGAAAGCACCTATTTTGACGGGTTTCTTGCCCGCAACATCCGGCCAGAAGAACTGATTCTGGCAAAACTGATGTTGCTGCAGGGTTCATGCCTGGTCTTCTTTTTGATCAGCCTGCCGCTTTTCATATTTTTGAGCCCTAACCTGCTGTTGTTACACGTTACGTTTTTGTTTTACAACGCCGGCGTAACGAGTGTTTTGATGCTTGCCTTGGCCGTTCGCAACCAGCGACGGGTCAACATAGCCCGAAGCGGCAGCTTCTTTAATTACGAAGGATTCTCAGCCATGCACTGGCTCTGGATCCTGCCCACGATAACGCCCCCGGCAATTTTGCTCTATTTCCTGGAGAACATCACCTGGACTGCGTTGTTGTTTATCGGCGGTATTGGTGTGACTAGTCTGGTTCTGTCGAAACGATGGAGCTTGTTTTTCACAGAGCAGCTACTCGACAAAAAGTACGTGATGGCTTCAGGATTCAGGCAATATGAGAGTTGAAGTAGAACAGCTAACCAAGCGATACGGCGAGTTTTTTGCCCTGGAGATCCCGGCCTTGCACATCGAGTCCGGCGCTACCTTTGGCCTTGTCGGCAACAACGGAGCCGGCAAAACGACCTTCCTCCGCCTGCTGCTCGACCTTCTCCGCGCAGATACGGGCACCATTGCCATTCACGAATGGATTGTAGCACAAACCGACGACTGGAAATGCCACATCGGTTCGTATCTCGACGAATCGTTCCTGCTCGATTACCTCACGCCCCTTGAGTTCTTTTCTTTTGTGGGCAGCCTGTACGGATTCTCTAAAAAAGAGACCATCACCCGCGTTGAACCCTATCGTGATTTTCTGCCTGCAGACGCGCTACATGCCAGCAGTAAATACATCAGAGACCTTTCTAAGGGCAACGCCAAGAAAGTCGGCATTGTCGCCGCCATGTTTGTGCAGCCTGAAATTGTGATCCTCGATGAACCCTTTGCCAACCTGGACCCCCGCTCTCAAATTGTACTGAAGAGTTTGCTGCAAAAGCTGAACAAAGAGAAAGGATCAACCTTGCTGATTTCAAGCCACGACCTTGCCCACGTAACGGAAGTATGTGAACGCATTGCCGTACTGGAAGAAGGCAAGCTAGCGCAAGAAATCCAAACGTCTGACGCCACCTTGCGCGAACTCGAAACGTACTTCGCCACACAGTAACCAGCACCATACGTGCTTATCCCAACGCCACTTCCAACGCTTTTCGATACGCTTTGAGGGTGTCACCCAGTTCTTTGGGGCCATGCTCGGTTGAGAAGAAGTAGGCCTCAAACTGCGAAGGCGCCAGGTACACGCCAGCATCAAGCATCGCATGAAAGAAACGACCGTAAGTCTCTGTGTCACAAGTCTTTGCAGTGGCATAATCCACAACTTCGACGTCGGTAAAGAAGAGGCATCCCATGGACCCGACGCGGGTTGTGTAGCAGCTGTGTCCGAGTGAGAACAGGATATCGCGCACCCCTTCTTCGAGCGCAGCTCCGTAAATCTCGAGCCGGCTATAAAAGCTGGGGTCGTCAGCAATTTTTTTAAGGGTTGCAAAGCCGGCATGCATGGCAAGTGGATTACCAGAAAGCGTTCCAGCCTGATAAACGGGACCAACGGGCGACACATAATCCATTACGTCTGCCCTGCCGCCATAAGCGCCTACAGGCAGCCCGCCACCAACAATTTTACCCAACGTGGTCAGGTCGGGTAATACACCGTACAAAGCCTGTGCCCCGCCCGGTGCTACCCTGAAGCCTGTCATCACTTCGTCGAAAATGAGCAAAATGCCGTGGGTATCACACAACGATCGCAAGCCTTCCAGAAATCCGGGTTTAGGCGGTACACATCCCATGTTGCCGGCAATCGGTTCCAGTATGATGCAGGCAATTTCGCCTTCGTTGGCTTTTACAATGGCCTCCACGTGTGATAAATCGTTGTAGCGAGCGAGCAGGGTATCCTGCGCTGTCCCGGGCGTTACGCCGGGAGAGTTCGGCGCGCCAAAGGTCATCGCGCCACTTCCAGCGGCAATCAGGAAACTGTCGCCATGTCCGTGGTAGTTGCCTTCAAACTTTATGATTTTATCCCTTCCCGTAAAACCACGTGCCAACCGAGCGGCGCTCATGGTCGCTTCAGTCCCAGAGTTGACAAACCGTACTTTTTCGATAGAGGGCACAAGTTCGCACACCAGGCTTGCGAGCTCTATTTCGATGACAGTGGGTGCACCAAAGGAAGTGGAATGTCCAGCTGCTTTCTTAACCGCCTTGATCACATCGGGATCAGCGTGGCCAAACAGCATGGGCCCCCAGGAGCCGATGTAATCGATATAGGCGTTGCCATCAACATCGGTTACGTAGGCGCCGGCAGCCTTTTTGAAGAAGCGTGGCGTCCCACCAACGCTTTTGAATGCACGGACCGGTGAGTTCACCCCACCAGGGATTACATGCTGGGCACGTTTGTACGCTTCAGCACTTTTCTTTGCTTTAGGAGAATTGGCCATCAAATAAAATAAATCAACGGGGTCTTAAACGTAGTGCCGCAACATACGTCAGCCTTACACACTTACGCAGCAGACTCTGTGCTAACGCTCGGGGCATTTATGGCTGGGCCTCCATCAATCGTCCACTTACGCGCCTCGGTAATCAACTCACACTGATGACAGCGGGTGCAACGGTCTTCAGATTTATAGCGGGGCAACTTGTTTAGTGGGCGCAATGGATAGCTGCGCGCATCAGCAGGTGCGCCATCACCAGACGTTTGTACGTCAGCCTGATTTGGCAGTACCAGTTGGGAGACAGTGACTTCACCCAACGCTTCTATGAAAAGCGGATGGCTGTTGAGACCGGAAACCACTTCATAGTGGTGAATGCCAAAGTCTTCAGCCTCTTCCCTAATTTCAATATCGAGTTCAAATGCCGTTTCGACATGGTCCGACACAAAGGCAACCGGGACCATCAGTACAGCCTTTACCTCTTTCTTGGCCAGTTCCTCAAGCTTGTCGGGCGTGCTTGGGGTGAGCCATTCTGCCGGTCCAACTTTGCTCTGGAAAGCCACGTGGAAAGTACGGTCGTCTGTGCGGGTATTCATAACCTGCTCTACCGTACTGTTCACCAGGCAGCAATACGGATCCCTGCGCTCTTTCATCTCGCGCGTTGGGGTACCGTGGGCGCTAAACACAAGGTGTACGTCATTCCGAATTTCCCGTGGGAAGCGCTGGAGTGCTTCATCAATGCGTTCGTTGAGCGCTTTCAAGTATTTCGGGTTGGCTGCATATTCAAAAGCAAACGTAGTCGGCCAGGCATTAATTTCGCCGGCTTCTTCCAACATCCACCAGTATAGCAAGGAAGATCCGGTTGTCGTTTTTGAGTACTGGGGGTACAGCGGCATCAGAATCACTTTTGTGATGCCGTCAGCCTTCATCTGCGCAGCAGCTTCTTCGCTTGTAGGATGCCAGTACCGCATTGCCACGTAGGTGTGGAAAGAAACGCCGGCTTTTTTGCCGTACGCTTCATTGAGGTGCTTCTCGAGATGGTCCGCCTGCTCCTTTGTCAGTCTGTTGATCGGTGACCCACCGCCAATCTCTTCGTAGTCTTTGGCAACCTTCTTGGAGCGGGTTTTAGAAATCAGGCTTGAGATCCAGTGTCGCAAAATCCCTTTCAAGGGAATATCTATGATGGCCGGATCCATAAAGAGGTTGTACAGAAACGGCGCTACATCTTTGGTTGAATTGGGGCCACCAAGATTCAGTAATACAACCGCCACTTTATCCCCTTTCTCTAGTTCGAGGGGATCAGTTGAGTAATACGCTCCTGTAATCAAGCGCTGATCATACTCATATTTCTTCAGAAACTGTCTTGGGGTCATTTTATGTATACGACAAAAATTACGTGCTTAGTAAGGGCTTAAATGGATTTTAGACACCCTTCAGTTCCGTCTTTACCTTGAAGTTTTTACGAATCGGGTGTTGTGTATTTTCAGGGAGTTAGGAAAAAGCAAGTCACTTCCTGATACACACTGTTTGCACGCAAGCTACGGGGTTAAAGGGAGAGCCAGTCGCGCGGCTCAAAGAACCACTGCGCCTTTTCTTCGGGTGATCCTGGCTCGGGCTGCCAATCGTAGTGCCACTGCACTGCGGGTGGCAAGCTCATCAGGATGCTCTCCGTTCTTCCGTCGGTTTCAATACCAAAGCGAGTGCCGCGGTCGAAAAGCAGGTTAAATTCGACATAGCGCCCGCGTCGGGTTTCGTGATACTGTTTCTCCCGGTCACCATAAGGCTGATCTTTGCGCCGGTTTACGATGGGGAGGTAGGCGTCGAGAAACGTATTGCCGGCATCCTGTACGTAATTAAACGCTTCTTCAGGCTCATTTCGTACATAATCAAAGAAGATACCTCCCACACCGCGGGTTTCTTTGCGGTGTCGCAGGTAGAAATACGCATCACAACGTGCTTTGAATTCAGCATACGAAGCAAGCGGATGGGCATCACAAACCTTCTTCCATTCACGATGGAAATGTTGTGCGTCCTCGATGTACGGATAATACGGCGTCAGGTCCGCGCCACCACCAAACCATTGGTCAATCGGGGCATGTAGATTTTCCCCAAGTGCAAAGTAACGGAAGTTGGCATGAACGGTTGGCACATAAGGCGACCTTGGGTGCACAACCAGCGAGATACCCGTTGCAAAAAATTGCGTTGCCGGCACATCCAGCACCTTGGCCATACGCTCCGGCAAAATGCCGTGCACCGCTGACGTGTTTACACCGGCTTTTTCGAATACCACTCCACCCGCCATCACGCGGGTACGACCGCCGCCGCCGCCTTCACGAGACCAAAAGTCTTCCTGAAAGGCTGCCCCCCCATCGAGGGCTTCAAAAGCATGGCAAATATCATCCTGCAAACGCTGTACAAACGTCTGCATACGCGTCGCCATCGACTGGTCAGGAGCTTCTTCTTGCAACACAGAATTGATCAGGGTCTCTTTTTCCACAGTAATATCTATTCCTTAGCTTACAGTGTAATGCATACCTTACCAAAAAGAAAGCAACAACCTCGCCAGATACAGGGTACTGCCATTTAACGGTATACAGACAATCACCTAATCCTTACATACATGACCATTATAGAGTATGCGCCGACGGAAGAAGAAATTCTGGACTTTGTAAATGATAGCATCCGTCAGATGCAGGAAACCGCGATTGAACCCAAATACATCATGCTTGGCCCCGAGGCCTATACAACGATGCAACAAGCTATGGGAAAGCGCTTTAACCGAGATGCAGGTGCATTTGAAACTTACCAATTCTTTCCTATCGTTGTGGATCCCCTTCGGAAAGACACCGTCTGCGTACTCCCCGCCCCCGCCCGTTGCGTCGATGAAGTAACTATTCAAAGAGTCGGCTAATTTCGGGTTTTCGGGTTTTCGGGTTTTCGGGTTGCTTCTAAATCACATTAACCACCACATACCTCACTCCAAACTCCTCACTCCACACTCCTCTCTCCAAACTGCTCTCTCCTCACCCCTTCACCAATCCCTTAATATGCGCTTTAAACGCCGTGCCCCAAGAATCTGGCGGCGGTGCGGTCCAGCCCATTTTTTCGCCCAGCGTTGGATGCTCCAGCCGCAGGAGGTAACTGTGCAAGGCAAGGTTACGGCCATCCAGTTCTGTTTTTGCGCGGTAACGAAAGTCTCCTATAATGCGGTGTCCGATGTTGGCAAGTTGCACCCTGATCTGGTGTGGACGCCCGGTACCTAGTTTCACTTCTACCAGCGATCGATTGCCTTCTATTGCCAGGCTCTTATAGGTCAGTTCTGCCCGTAGCCCTTTTGGATGGTCAGCTGTGACAACGCGTACCTTGCGATGATCTTTCCATACGTAGTTCACCAGCGTTTCGCTGCCTGTAAGCCGGCCTTCCACCATGGCGATGTACCGCTTTTCGATGGTGCGCTGCTTGAATTGCTGCGTGACGCGGCTGGCGGCTTTTGAGGTACGGGGAAACACCATCACACCCGATACAGGGCGATCCAATCGGTGTACCAAGGCCAAAAATACATTACCGGGTTTGTTGAAATGATCTTTGAGGTAGGCTTTGGCGAGGCTGTGCAAATCTTTGTCCCCGGAAGCATCCCCCTGTGTCAGCGTTCCGGCCGGCTTGTTTACAATGAGCAGGTGATTGTCCATATACAATACCCGCGACGCCACCATGGCTATGCCGTCAGCAAGCGAAAGCGGCGCATCGGTCGACACGCTTCTCGATTTGCGCCCCTTTCCTTGAGAACCCTTGTGGTTGCCGGCGCTTTTTCCTTGATCCATCCTGTTTCGTTCTGCTCCTTTCATATTACAGCACAACTCTTATTTCTGCGCAGCATCTTACAATACAGCCAAACGATCACGATCAGCCCGTGTAAGGCCTTTAACAACCAGAGCATACGAGTGATCGATCAATTCGCGCACGTCAGCATCAGGCAGGGTGCCGTCGCATACCACCGTATTCCAGTGCTTTTTGCTCATGTGATAGCCAGGCTGGACTGCTTCATAAGCTTCTCTGAGCTCGATCGCCCGTTCAGGATCACATTTAAGGTTGATTGACAACGGACGCGCTTCGATGTTGGTGAGCGCAAACATTTTACCCATCACCTTATACACGAGGGTCGTCTCATCAAACGGGAAGGTCTCAGTCACGCCTTTCTTTTGGAGGCAATAATTGCAGAAGGTCTCGAAGTTCATGGGTAGCCGGCGCTTATCCGTTCATGTAGCCCGTATACAAAAAGAAAATAACAACCAGACTGAGTCCCCACCGGATATAGTTTTCCCGGCGTAACAGGACGTGTTTCATGAGCAATGCACCAATGGGTGCGGCAAACCCATAAACCGTAATAAAACCAAGTGCCATGCTTTCCGCCCAGTTACCCATAAATCCGTCAAAATTGAGGGTTCTGATCATTTCCCAGGTGTCACCAAAGAACAGCCCCAGCACAAGCTTGCCGGCAACGAACACACTGCCAAGCTCCAGATACAGTAAAACTTCTGTCCGGGCTTTTTTATTAAACGGTGCGTAGAGCAGACCGAGCAATGGGCGGATGTATAATTTCCACCGCCGGCCCGGTTCATTAAAGTGATAAAATAGCCGCAACCGGTAATCCCAGTGAATCATGCCACCTACAAATGGCCATTGGTGCCAGGGAACGAGCATATCGACAAAATTGATCATCAGTACCATGGTTACAACGGCATAGGCGGCGCCGTTATACCCTGAACCTCCAGTGATCGCCCCCAGCAAAAACCCAAAAAAGAGCAACGCCAAAGCGTCGGCGATAAATTCTCGCCGTTTGCCCCACCGGGTTTGGGGTTTGCCTTTTGGGTTGAGACGCGCTTGGCCCCAGGCAGGATAATCGAGAAATGCGTCCGGTGTTGCCACAGGTACGTAGTCCATACCGATGGGAGGTTCGTCAGCAGCCTCGCGGCGATCCTGTTCGGCATTGTATGCCGTAACCATGCTGCGCACTTTTGCAATATCCAGGATCCACCATACCAGTACGCCCCCCAACGTGGCGAGCATCAGGATACCGTATCCCACCTGTCCTACATAAAACCTGTGGAGGCCAAGAAAACCGCCCAAATAACACAGCACGCGTGCAATACCCTCATTTTTCCGTCGGTAGGTATGGAGTTCACGAACTAACTGGTTGTGCACCATCGGGTCAACTTGCTGGTATGGCGCAGCAGGTGCGGCTACAAAAGCCTGCGGCATTGCACGCATCGCATGTGCGGCTTTGGAGGCAGTATTTTTTAAGATATTGCCCTTTCCTACCCGTTCACTTTCCATTACATACCTTGCTGTTTGCGCCTATGTATTACCCCGATTCGGAAGAATGACCTACAAGTCGTAGTGATTTCTCTAGAGCCTTGCCATGTAATTTGCACACAATCGTGACATTTAACAGGTAAGCCTTCTTTTTATTAGTTCACATCAATCGACGCCCCGGTCCTAAGATAGACTGAAAGCATAAGAAAAATAAGAACACCCCATGCAAGCAATAGCTAGTAGCAACACCACATCCTACAGTACTGCATATCGCTTACTCGAAGAGGGTCAATTGGAGGAGGCCGGCATGCTGTTCGGCACCCTCAACTACCATGAACTGTCTCGCGAAGAGGCACTTGCTGCACGCGTCGAAGCTATTCAGATTGCCATTCTTCAGGAACGGTTCTCTGATGCACTAACCCATGCTGAAGCCGCGCTTCAGATTGCAGAACATGAGCCGCTTATCCACCACCTCGCCGGCCGCGCCCGTTGGGAGCAAGGCGATCAGTGGACCGCAGCTGAATCATTTGTATATGCTGCTGAACTCCTGGAAGGCCTCCACGCTGAACAGCCACCAGCACAGTACAATGCAGATCCTTCTCAGGTATATTTCATGGCTGCAGAAGCCTGCCGTGCTTTTGAACAACATGCCGAGGCAATGGACTTTTACCAGCGCGCACATAAATATGCGCTACAATAACAGTATATGATTAAACAACTACTATAAGTAATTACAGGCTACCCGCCAAAACCGGAACTGTGCCCCCCGACCTATCGTACGTTAGGCTGTTCTAAACCACACTTCTTGTCGCTTTAGAACAACAGTAGTTTAACCGCACTCAAGGCACTTTTCCTGCGAACTACTTTTAAGAATCTGTGCCGCCCACGGCGCGCATTCATTGATCTAACTAACACGTTCTTCTAGTCACTGCGCATTCTAGCAGCTTTCGTTCGATAGCAAACTCTTTTGTCCAGTTCTTCTGTTTTTTCGCATCCTTGAAAGTAAGTGGATTTTCACAATTAACCTGGCCGGCAGAAGCACCCGCAAATGCCCCATCAAATCCCTTACAGACGCGATTTAGACCACTTTCAAGAGATCTCCTTTGCTTTGAGCCAAAGACGCAGAAGCAGTGCGCATAAGACTTAAAAAATTACTATTTCAAGCGCTTATCGTGTGCATCTGATGGGGACCTATCCTCTTGTATTTCCTACGCCTCGGCCCTAAAACCCCGGTCCTGCCGGAAACAGGAGCCGTCAGATTCGCCAACATCTTGCTGATGCTGGCTATTCTGCATTCAGGCCTTGCCTGAGCATAAGGGATTCAAGGATGATATTCCGCACTGGTATGCGCAGCCTAATTGATGAATTAGTCATTATTAACAGTTTCAGCAAATTGCGTCGCTCTCCGTTTCAATTTCTCTTTATCATTTCCAGCTTCGTTCTCGTGTTCGGATCTGCGTGGCCGTCCCAGGCCGATGCACAATCCCGACGCCCTTCGACCGTTTGGGGGCCCGTTACGCTGGGCGGTACCGTGGGCTTTTCTACAGAAGCTTACAGCGCTAGCGGTATCAATGCGCGCCGGCCCAATGGAAGCGGGCGGCTATTTGGTAAAACGAGCGCGTCTATCAAGGATGTCCGGTACGGACTCGACTTCCTCCTTTCCACGGAAGACGATCGATTGCGTCAATCGCTCAACCGTGTTGCCGCTTCTGTTGCTTACAACAACTGGGATGCTACAGTGGGCGACTTCAGCCCTCGCTTGAATAAATATGGATTAAATGGCGCCACCGTCCGCGGTGCTTCGCTTTCTTATGCGCCCGGTGATCTTTATTTCTCCTTTATGGCCGGCAGGTCTCGCCGCGCTGTTGACACCGGCGTAGGTGCACTCATCAGGCGCCCGGCGTTTGATCGAAATCTTTTCTCTGCCAGCGTAGGCGTGGGCCCCAAAACAGCAAACCACTTCCACTTGCAAGGACTCATTGCGCGCGACAAAGAGACTTCGCTTTCCACAGAAACAGCGGCACAGCCGGCTGAAAACGTAAGCTTCACGCCCTCTTTTGGCCTGTTCTTGCTTGAAAACAGCCTCGAAATCCGTGGCGAACTCACAGGATCTGCCTTCACGCGTGACGTGCGCGCAGCTGAAACAAGTGGTGATCTAACCCCTTCTTTCTTTGGCCTGTTTACACCGCGCGTTGGAAGCCGGTTTGATTATGCCAGCGATTTCAGCGCACGATACAGCATACAGGATTTCTCAGCGTCGGTCAGCGAAACGCTGGATCAGCTCACTATCCTCACGTCTTACAGCCGCGTAGCACCCGGATTCACGTCGTTGGGCCGGCCCTACACACGCAGCGATCAGGCAGTCTTTCGTTTCCAGCCCCAGGCCCGCCTGCTCAACAACAAAATGCAGGTGGCCCTCGACGTTACCAGCCGGCGGAACAACCTCGACAACAACCGCACAGCAACCCTCAAGCGCAATCAGATCGGCCTCTCAACCCAGGCACAATTGTCTGACGAATTCTTTTTGAATGCCTCCTTTATCCGCCTGGCAAATAACAACAACCCGCTGAGCAGCGACCCCGTGTTTGCACCACTCGAGCAACGGCTGCTTTCACGTTCCCTGATGTTAGCGCCCGTGTTAACGCGCGCCATCAATGGCCTGACGCACAGATTTTCGCTCACCACAACATTCCAGTCGCTTAGCGACAAAACAGAACGCAGCGATAATGCGCCGCGGCCTACCATTGATTTCAATAACACCTCTACCACATTGGGGCATCATGTGATTCTGGCGTCCGGACTTGCACTCAACAGCAGTTTGAGCCTCGTGAACAGCAAAGCGCCCTCAACAGATGTGAAAGCAGTAGGTGTTGTAGCCGGCGGTAGCTATGGCTTTTTCAACAGAAAATTAAATGTGAACCTGACGGGTGGATTGTCTCGCACAACCCTCACGTTCCAGCGCTTGCTGGAAGCAGAAGCGGCAATGCAAGAAACAGAAAAATCTACCCAGCTCACCTTCTCCCTGACCGGCACGTATCGCGTGACGCTCCGGGATGTGATCCGGCTTTCCGTGCGAGGTCTGTCAACCAACCAGCCCCTGCGCGGCAACTTTCAGGAAATTCAGTCAACACTCCGATTTGAACATCGGTTTTAATCCCCCAACAGTTTACGTACAAGCAGCAGTTGAATGCAGCGATTTTCGCCGACACATAGCACCCGATGCCATAGCCTGTGCACAGCAGTGGTATTTGCCATGCTCGTGCACCTGGGCCTGATTCTGCCAGAACTTGGTCTGCAGCAAGCCCATGCCCAGGGGACAGCCCAGGTTGTCTTCACCGGTATCCCTCCCGTTTTGTCTTCGCCCTATATCGCAGACCTCGAACGGAGCTACCAGCAAGGCTTGTTTACGACGCAGTTTATCTACGTGAGCCCAAGCCGACAGCCACAAAATTTCCGGTTCCGGCTTACGCTGGAAGTAAACGGGGAAACGCGTATCGACATGACGTCGGAAGCCAACGCGTACACGCCCGGCATCCACGTCTACCGCACCTTTGACGATCCGCCGGCCATTGAATTTCCGCTGCCCTACGAAGAACTGATCCAATTGCTCAACGCAAGTGTTGATCAATCGGGCCTGCTGCCTGAAGGTGACTATGTGCTTAGCATCGAACCACTTGTTGATGATGAATTGGCCCTCATCCCTTCCGTACCGGGCATGGCTTTCTTCAGTGTACGCTATGCTGAGCCTCCCCTGCTCCTCACGCCACTCGATCAAACCGCGTTAAACTCTCAGTTTCCCGTGTTCTCCTGGACCCCTGTTACGGGCGCCCCTTTCACGAGCACATTCGAATATGAATTGTTGATTGTTGAAGTCTTTCCGGGACAAGCGCCCTACCAGGCACTCGAAAGCAACATCCCACTGGTACAAGAAGGCCTCGTTGGACAAACGGCCTTTGTTTACACGCTTGCCGAGTTGCCGCTTGAAGAAGGTAAAAACTACGCCTGGCAGGTTCGCGCACGCGACGTAAACGAGCAAATGCCAATTCTCGACCAGGGTGAAACAGAGTTTTACACGTTCACTGTTGGTCAAGACGGACTTGGATCCATGATCACAGCCTGGAGCTTCCCTGTCAGTGATCCTTTCCTGATTTATGATTTTGAGGATAGCGCGGACATCGATCCCGCAGACACAGAAATTTTCATAGATGGTGCGCTGCCCATTGAGCTCATGGGACTCGGGAGCGAGGCGCAATTCGACAAACTGCTCATTGACGCAGAAACGCAATCTATTATTGAAGGCAGCATCACATTTCGTGAAGCCATTGCCCTTGAAGTGGCTATAAACCCGCTTTCAGACGCACTCACCGGATATCGCGCGGTGCCATCTGGTGAAGCCCTTGAACTCCCTGATGGCCTGCTCCTCGAGCTTGGCGCAGATGTATTCATTGACCGCAACGGATTGCACCCGAGAGGCACCCAAAAGGCAATTGTCTCCTATACGGGTCTGCCAAAAACAGAGTGGACGGCTACATATTCTGGTGACTTCACCCTCAACTTCGCGCCATTCCAAATCTCCCGGGGCCGTGTAGATTTTGCTGCTGGCGGCGTTGCCCAAGCATACGCAGACGAGACTGGGTTTCACTTGATCGACCAGAGCGACCCCGTCATCGCCCAAATCCCGGACCGACTACAATTGCCGGATGAGCAGGTTGCTTTTATTGATCTCAAACGGGCAGGACAATCGCTGGTTGACATAGAACCGGCCGCTGGCGGGCAATTCAGTGTCACCGGCAAACCCGGTGTACCACTCCATCTTGCCTTGCCAGGCCTCGACCGGATTACACCTGATGCAGCGCATCACTTCACTGCCTCACTGGAAGATGTAGTTATCGACGCCCAGACCGGACAACTGGTGAGTGGGCAGATTACAGCAACACCTGATGAAACTGCAGCCTACATCACGCTTGATGCCCTTGGGTTGCCCATCGCACCAACAGCATTCAAAACACGGCATACCGACACAGGAGTCAAAATCGATATTGAAGGACAGCTTACCCTTTTTGGGCAACCCCTTCGAAATGCTGAGCCCATACAGTTTACGATGGATGAAGCCGGCGTAGTCACCGGTGCCATCGATCTTGCCGAAGCAGATGCCTACATTTTCCTGGATGGCGAAGCCGGCAACGTTAGCATGGATATCACTGACGCCCAGGGCATGTTACGCGTACCGCTCAATGCCTTTGCGCCAGCTCAGGGCGGTTTCGACGTTACCGGTACCTTCAACCTGAACAAAGGGGATAACGTTGTTGCTGCAGCAGCCCTCAACTTCTACTACACTGGGGAAGGACGGGTAGCCATTGATTCGTTTGCGCCAATTGAAAATGAAAGCAACTCCCGCTCCATATCGCTAAATGGCGCCGGCCTGCAAGTAGATAAAATTGAGGCGCTCGATCTTTACTACACCCATGGACAGCCCGTCCGGTATGTTGCAGATTTACAGGCCAGTTTAATGCCTTTTAACGGCACGTCCAGGCTTGCACTTCCGCTTACGGGTGTTGAACTGCACCAGCACAAATTCTATATCCCTGCACAAGAAGCCCATCCGGGTACACCTGGGTTCACCTATTTTGCTCGCAAGGCAGGCCCAGCTACCCTCAGCCTGCTTGCCTATCGCATTCCAACGACCCTGGTTGCGAGAAAAAGCGAAAATGGATCGGCCACCGTCACGCCTTATTACGATTTTGAAGTAAACCTGCGGGATGCTGCTGGCTTCCCAGATGGCTTTGCTGATTTGCCACTTACACTGCAGGATGCGCAGATTGTAGACGGACTGGTTAGCGGCAACATCTTGCCTTACACACCGGCGAAAGGCAGCCTTACGCTTCCAATGGAAGCCGGTGTATTTAACGCACACGCTATTTCCGGTGCTTTTGCCGTAACGGATGACGCACAGGCGTTCGTCGTTTCCGCGCACGGCACGCTCGACCTCTCCGGAGCCATTACGGGAAGCACACAGCCGTGCGCTGTGCCAGACCTGACCCTCACAATTAATGCAGCAGGCGAAATTTCTGGCAACGCCACACCTTTTGCCCCATGTACTACATTTTCGCTTGGCCCTGTTGCAGCCGGTTTTGAAGAAGCCGAACTGGCAATCACCACGGATGAGACAGGCCGGCGTTACCTCCTTTCAGGCGAGGTAACATCAATTAGCCGCAGAGGATCACGTCAAACAGCTGCCGCAACAGGACCGCTGGTACTCGACTTGCTAACTGGCGATGTGCAAGAAGCTGACGTGCAAATTGAACGCCTGCTCTGGGAATTCCCGGTAACAGCCCCACGCTACCAGATCAGCGTTGAAGAAACGCATTTGACGGCAGAAGGCTTTGCCCTTGCAAACGATAGTACGGTTGCAATCACCGACATTAATACAGCAGACGCCTTTTTCCTCCGGCCGCAGGGCGACTTCCGGCTGGGCCTGCACCCTGGAAAGGCTAACAAAGGCAGTGCTGCACTTATGCCGCGCAATAATCCATCTGGCGTAAGGATTGCAACACTCGATGCAGACGGATTTCATCTCCAGACAGCCGACAATCTGCTGCCTGAACGCATCGAGTTACCCGGCGCATTTGGCGCCTACCTCGACCTCGTACAGGCAGGCGAGGATGACATTGCGCTTGGAAAATCGGCAAACAAAGGCAACCGGACCCTGGAAACAGCTGATGAAGCCACTGTAAATCTTGTGATTCCGCAACTGGGCACCAGCCTTGCTATCCCTGTTGCCTTTGCCATCGAATTGACAGAAGGGCTCGCCTACGCCGGCGGCACCATCGAACACGACCTTGCCAATCGCCCTGTCAAGCTATTCACTGGCGATTCCCCCCTGCTCATTACCGGAGTTCGCTACGACGACGAATCCAAACAACTTTCCCTGACGGGCCAACTGAAGGTCCCTGCATCTTTTACAGGAGATGAAGACGATCCGGACTTAGAAGTTGAAACCACACTGGCATTGTTCGCCAATGGCCTTGCTTCTGTTGATATGGAAGCGGCTACTTACGCCCTACACAGCGGCACCCTATCCCTGTCGCCACACTCAGCACATGTCATGCGTGCTTCGGGTGCATTACGGTTGACACTAAACGGCGCAATTGATAGTCCGGTACTGAACCATGCCAACGTTGATTCTGCCCCACTTGGGTTTGAAGCAACTTATGCCTCTACGGCTACTGCATGGGCGCTTGCCGCTGTTGCGCCGGCAACGCAAAAAATTGCCATTGACCAGGCCACATTGTTGCTTGATCCTTCAACTCCGCCTGTGCTGAGCGCCGCCCCCATGCCCGTTCTCGAACTGACCGGCGCGCTCGTCATGCCCGCAACCATAAGCCAGGATTTTGTTTCAGAAGTTGCAATGGAAATTGGGCCGGGCGGCGTCTATGTCACCCAACTTGGCGAGTTTGATGCGCCCCAATCTTTTTTCAACGGATTCCTGACAGCTTACCTCGAAGCTGCTGACATCTTTTACGACGCCGCTGAGCAAACGCTGGTCACTACCATTGATGGTGCTTTTGCGCCGGCATTGAGCCTGAATAACAATTCAGAAACGCACCATACCTTTGGCACGCCGACAGACCTGTTGCCATTTTCTGGCATTGAACTGTCGACAAACGGCGCAATAACGCTGCGCGATTCCAGCTTCGGGCGCAATACAACCAGCAGTACCGAAGAACTCAGGTTACTGGCGGATCTCCCACGCATCCCTGTAATTTCTCAGCATTTCTGGATTGAAGAACTGATCCTGAAAGCCGTGGACGGAGAACTAATGCTTGGCGTCGAAGGCACGGTGCGCTTGCCTACGCCTGATGGCCGGCGGGTGTTACTCGGCAACCAGACCATCGATGAAACCACGGCCAGCCTCTACTCAGACCGCATGCCGGTTGCCCTGACCTTAAACAGCAAGGGCCAGTCCCTCACCATGAAAGGCACCGCCAGCCAGCCTGTTTTGATGGCGAACAACCTGGAAACAGATGAAAACGCAACACAACGCGGGTTCAACATCAACGGTGCATATCTGCATTTCAACCCGCAGTTCGCCGCAGATAACAGAATACACAGCGCGGCGTCGTTGCAGGTCCCAACAGGTGCCGTTAGCACAGATTCTACCGGGGAAGCGTTGCACGCTGCGATCAACTTTGGCGATGGCGTAAGCACGCGCCGGCACCCGGGTATCATCATTGCCCAGGCAAAGCAACAGCAATACCTTGTGGCAGAACAGCCGGCAGCCAATCGCCCGGCCTTTACACTATCGGAAGAACTATTTGATACGGAAATCCAGACCCTGGCACTGCCAAATCCGGAAGTGCCGACGGTTACGCTGGGCGGCCTGAGCCGGCTCAAAGTACCTGGGCTTGCCGGCGTTTTTCCGGTTGACAACATTACCCTCGCCCCTGAAGGCATACAGTCGCTCGGCCAGTCTGCAGGTCCCGCAGGCATTACGTTTGGGCAATCGGGGCTCTTTGAAGTAGGCTGCGTAAACCTTGGCATTAACGGTCGTGCAAGCAATGAACCCGGGTTTTCGGGTGCTGGCGCTACAACTTCCAGCACTGTCTCGCGCATCCAGTTTGGCGCTGTCTGTGGAGACAGCCTGTCGATGACCTTGACGGATAAATACCTGCATGGCACCTACAGTAACCTGATCATCAGGAAAAATGGTGCAGCGCCGGCAGCTCAGTTCACCAGTACAACAATTAATTTGAATCAACTGGGGGCGGTAACGGGCAACCTGACAACGACGCGTGACACCACAGTAGCTGCCCTTGCCCTGGAGGGTACAACTACCTTCCGCGGCATCCGGTTAGGTACCACCGGTACCCTCAGAGAAATTGACGGCAAAAGTAGCCTTGGCATGTTGTTTAATCCATCGACGAGTACCCTCGATCTGCTCGATGGCGCCGCTACTGCATCGCTTGCCGGCGGTGGCCTCTTTTTGAATCCAACAGCAAGTGACCTGGCGCTGGTCGACCTGGCGCTCAACGAACGTAGCAACAACGGATTTTCATCCAACAAACCAGCCGGCTTCTCTCATACTGGCCTCCACGCCATTTTACCTGTTGAGTTACAACTCGCAAACGGCGAAATCCCGGTATTAAGTGGCACCGGACTCATGGAAGCAGGTACGCAGTTCACCACACTGGATCTTGACGGCGCGCTCCTCGAACAGGAGGATGCACTGAACGCCGGGATGTTCTTGGTAGAGCAATCATCCACGGAAGACACGCAACAACTACTCGGACTGGCTGATGTAAGCCTCAACTATGTATCCCTGGCCGGCGGCATTCTCAAAGCTAACGTAACAGCAGCATCGCACGAAAGCGGCCTCTCATGGTCTGTTGCTGGCCGTGCAACTGTAGATCTCGTTGACACCATCAACTTACCTGGCCAATTTCTCATTGGGCAAGATGGCTTGCTGCTCGATTTGCATACAGCCCCAAATCTCAAAGCCGGGCCTTTGTCCCTCGAAAGAGATATCAACCTGTCGGTCTGGTCGAGCCCGAGTCGCAGCACGTTGCAAGGATATGCAGCATTTGATGCAGCACTTGATCTCATTCCAGGGTTTACCGTTGCGCCCGTAAAGCTCTATGGTAGCTTCATCGAAGACAATGATGAAAGCCTCTTCTATGCAGCCAGAAATATATTCGCCGATGTGCCCTTTGTCTACTCGGGTCCCATCGACCCCTGGCTCTCTTTGCAGGAAGGAGAGGTATATGGCGGCGATGCACGCAATACAACGTTCCGCCGCATGATTACGGACGCGCGACAGTTTGGCAACGCTGTACCGGTGCATGCAACGAACGCCATCAATGCACTACGTAACGCGTTGCAGGTACAGCAAACGCTCGCCTTTAACCCCGTTCGTTCGGGCAACCTTCCCTATTTTGCGCAGGGTGCTGCAGCCCTCAAAGAAACCGGAGAAGCCTGGGCCACGCTTGAATCCGATGCTGTAGCGGCTGATGCGTTGCCCGAGGTGTTGGAAACACTCCGTGAAGGCCTATACAACGATACAAGCCGTCCTGCCTACGCCCCCAACCAGGACCTGCCGGCGCCTGACACTAAAACCCAGGATGCACTCAACCGGATGACTGCGAGTGTTGCAGCCGCCAAGCGTTCTGCAGACTCAGACATATTTGCCCTGAATGGCCTCCTTCCCCGTCCCCTGCTCTGGAATTCAGATTATGTTGAACTCGCGTCGGCATTGACCACGCTTCCTGTCACCTCTGTCACCTGGCCCGGCAACGCAGAAAACCCGCAGGCCGGCTTCTCGATAGATGCTGCCCTGCAAGCTGCACAGCAGGCAAGCCTGCAGGAATTCAAGCAGAAAAATGAAGGCCTCGATGTACAATTCCTCCGCACAGTTGGCGGGGTTGAATTAAACATGGTCAACCTGAAAATTGCGCGCTCACCGCAGCAGGCAATCGACTTTACCAAAGCCACAAGCGCCATTTCAGAATATTACGCGCAGCATATTGACAGTGATTGGGAATTACTCAACTGGACACAGGAAAAAGCAACCTGGCTGGCAACCCAGGAAGACGCCGTGGATCGTGGCATTCGTGAAAACTTGCGGACGTTTAACGACAAAGAAAACAGCGAAGACGCACTGCGCGACATCACCCGACAGCGACACAACCAGGTGCGCCAACTGGCCCGTAATACGGCGTGGGCACGCGAAGATCTTCCAGAAGATCAGCGCTTTGCCCAATACCTCTCCGGGCTTGATGCAGATGGGCTGAAAGCTGAATTTCAGACAACAGCAAAAGATCTCTGGTACGATGTACCGATGGCTGCCCTCACGGCACTCAGTGACACCCTCTCGTCGCTCCTTGATGCCCGCAATGAACAATTTGCTACGGGCATGGACACTTTGGGCAAAGCCTACGGTGCGTTCTCGCTTGCACTGGATCCGCTCTATGATATCCAAACGCGCTTTACAACAACGCTGTACGGCATGGCCGAGGAATACCGGACATGGCGTGGTACCATCCGCCGGCTCGATCCCGAAGCAGTAAACTATGCGTTCCAGTTTGTCCCCTACCGCGGCAACTACCGGATTCTTGCAGATGATTTGATTCCTCCGGTCATCGAAGACATCAGTATTACCCCAACAAGCGAAGGCTTCCTCAATAATACAATGCTTACGTGGTCTGCAACGCATCCGGTAGACCTGGTAGAGACCAGCCTTGCCCTCTCTTACGAGGCAGATGCTGCGCCACAATTTGCAAGTGTATCCGATGCGCCTGGCTTTTCCTTTTTCACGGCCAAGCCCGACAGAGAGACCACGGAGCGTGATGTAAATGTTACGCTTCGCGTGCGTGGCGCCGGCGGTGTCCCGGCAGTCAAAAAAGGCCAGTTCACCGTAACCGTTGACCCTGCTTCTGATGTTGTGATGGCAGAAGCAGATTCACCCTTGATTCCATCAGACCAGACGCCGCCACCAAGGCCTCGCATTGCAAATCTTGGATATTCCTCCTATTTCAGCGACACCCCAAATACCCTGCAATTTGACCTGGCTCCTATGGCAGATGATGAGTCAGGCATCGAGCAGATTACCTATCGGATTGTCAACGACCGCAATGAAGAAGAAATCCTTCAGGACTGGACTGAACTTCAGAAAAGTACCGACTACTTCGCCGGCCGGCTTGTAGAAACCAGCCTGCCCGTGCAGGAAAAAGAATTGGCAGTACGGGTTGAGGTGCAAGTCAGGAACGAAGCCGGCCTTACGTCAGATGCCAGCGCTTCAATTTCTCTGGCACTTGACGACTCCAAGCCTTTTGCCGCTATCGAAAACATCTCCTACTTCAACGAATTTGACCTGAAGCATCCACGTGCAATTGCCCTTTCCCTCGGTGAAGTCGCTGATGAAGAATCAGGTATCGATTTGATTGAGTATGCGCTGCTTGAAGGTGCGCGCGCTACGCTGGCAGACGCAATCTGGCAGCCGCTCCAGTCTTTTCCGAATCGAGACACCCGCGCCGGCTATGAGACCTATTTCATCAACCTTAACGATGATACCCTGCCAGAAAGCAGGACACGGTTTGCGCTGAACTTGCGCATTACGAACGGCGCCGGGCTACAAACCATCGTCAACGAAGTACTCGACATTCCGGGCCGCGATGTTACACCGCCAAGTGAGCCACTCGTATCCATAGCGCACAGCGGTTTCTACAATACAGTGGCCCAAAACCAGTTGCGCATTATTGTCAGCGGAAGCCAGGACTTTGAATCGGGCATAAGCGCGGTACGTTACCGGATCATTGACGGCAAAACAGGGCACGAGATTTCGCCATGGGACGACTTCCTCTTCCTCGACCCCAATAGCCCAACCTTTATTCTGCCGGCGTCTGAAAAGCACATTGCCCTGCCTGCATTTGAGAGCAGCCGCACCATCATTGTAGAAACTCAAACAACCAATGCTGCCGGCCTTACCTCAAACAAAGGGGTACGCTTCCTGCAGTTGGAGCAAGACAACACAGCGCCGACTTCCCCAACCCTTGAAGTAGCCTCGACACAACAAGCTGCATCAGGCAACATCCTCCTTACCGTTGGTGCAAGCCAGGATCCCGAGTCTTACATCAGCCAGGTCAATTACCGGGTTGTGGATATGGCAAACCAGCAGGCATTACAAAGCTGGCGCCCCCTGCTTCAATTGGTCCAGCCCTTCCCAACATTTCCAGGCCTTACGACAAGCATCGATGCATCAGAAGTGCCCGTAGGCATTAAAGCTGGTATCCAGGTCCAGCTTATTAATCAGCAGGGCCTGCAAACCATAGCAGCGAGCCCGCTCGACAGGTCCGAAGACCTGACGCCGCCGCTGGCACCATCGCTCTTGCTCGAAGCGACAGCGGCTTCATCTGAAGAAGAAATTCCACTCAAGGTATACCTCGGTGAAAGCCGTGATCTCGAATCAGGCATTGCAAGTGCACGCTACCGGGTCCGTGACCTCTCAACAGGCAGCAACACGGCATGGACAGATATCGCGCTCAATGGCATGTCATTCACCATGCCCGGGGGTACCTTGAACACTACGCTACCTGGCCTTGCAGCAACGCAAGCTTATGCACTGGAAGTAGAAATCCGCAACGCCGCCGGACTCGCCACCCGCGTTTCTGGCATAATCGACCGAGACACTGAGACGGTATTCCTGGACGGTGCGCCGGCGCAACCCCACGTAGCGCTCTTCCACTTTGACGAAGACAACACCATTCGCCAGGATGAACTGGAGCTGACCGTGTTCCCGAGTATCGACGCCCATACGCTGCTCGATTCGCTGCAATACAAAATCACTGTATTCGACAGCCAGCAAAACGAAATGGGAAGCCGCGATCGTGGCACATGGCGCACCGTGCCTTACCGGACGTCAAAACCAGACATACCGTTCACGACCTACCTGCCCTTCCGTATGCAGGATGACATGGCAACGGTACAAGT
The DNA here is from genome assembly GCA_039111535.1 of Bacteroidota bacterium. Taxonomy (NCBI): domain Bacteria; kingdom Pseudomonadati; phylum Bacteroidota; species Bacteroidota bacterium. The sequence continues at coordinate 22,116 of JBCCIM010000053.1, forward strand.
TGCTGTGCGCTTGCTTAATGCGCAGGGTTCGTCGCCGATTGCACAGGCGCAGCGTCAATTGAAGTTGGATAGCGACACCTCAGCACCAGCAATCCAGCCGCTTGCGTATAGCTATTCCGGGTACCACAAAGCTGATTCCCCCAACGCACTCACGCTCAACCTGCGAGACATCACTGATGCCGACTCGCGCATTGCCCAGGTGAGCTACCGGGTTGTGAATGACCAGAACACCAGTGACGTGGTTGTCGACTGGACCGACGTGTCGCGTATCAACAAAGCCGGCATTTTTGCACCGGACAACGTTTCGATTGTGCTACCCGAATTTAGCCGCAACCGCAAATTGCGGATTGAAACACGCGCCCTCAACGGTGCCGGCATCGCGTCAACGGCAGACACAACACTCGACGTAATTGTTGATCGCACCGCGCCAGTGATTGCCGATCCTGAACTTGCATTCACAGGCATTACATCAGCCCATGGCGATCCGGGACTTGTTGTTTATCTCGGCGCAATTACCGATGAAGAATCACGCATTACGTCTGTTGCTTACCGTGTCTACGCAAATGACGACCAGGAGGCTACGGTGGTAGATTGGACTTCACCGGAACTGGTAACAAGCAACCATATTCGCCTGCCGGCAATCTCGGCACCGCTTTCTGCACAGCAGTTGGGAGACACCTTTACGCTGGAAGTAGAAGCCAAAAACGAAGCAGGTCTCGCGACTACCCTCGAACGGGAAGTAAACGCCAATCTGGATAATTCTGCCCCACAGATGCCCAAAGTTGAAGTGTCTTACCGCGAAAGCGACCTCGGCACAGACTATCTACTGATTGAACCTGGTGCATTCCGCGACGCTGAGTCCAAAATCGCGGCGTTGGCCTACCGCCTGGTCGATAGCAACAATCCGGAAACCGTATTTATCGACTGGATCCAGATTCCAGTCCCGAATGACATCCGCGTATCGGTTGCAGCGATCGCAATTCCCCGGGCAGAAATCCCTTATGACGGTGCTGCGGTGCTGGCTGCAGAATTCCGCGCAACCAACGGCGCCGGCCTCTCGAGTACACGGCGCTCAACGGTTGAGTTACCCGGCGATGTGAGTCCGCCAGATTCACCCTCGCTCATTGTTGCGCACCGCAATGCCTACGATCCGTTACACCCAAACACAGTGGAAATCCAGATCGGATCGAGCGAAGATACCCAGTCTGCCATTGCGCAGGCACAGTACCGGATCATCGATACCGCAACAGGTGATGAACTAACAACGTGGACGCAATTGCCTATCACTTCGGAAGGCTACTTCCCGGGAACGATAGTCTTTAAGGAGCTCCCTTTAATTGAGCAGAGCGCGTCGTACAAAATTGAAGTAGAAATCCTGAATACCGCCGGCCTGGTGAATAGCATTACGGAAGATGTCCGCGTTGACATCCAGAATGATGCAACACCGCCGGCCTCGGTGATTTCACTGCACTATTTCGAAAACGCGCTTGCCCTGGTACTGGACGAGTTGGCCGACCCCGAGTCTAAAATCAGGAAAGTGGAATACCGCTTCCTCGACAATGTAGACCAGAGCGAATTACAGCCCTGGACCGATCTGTTTGAGATTGTCACGCCGCAGGGTGTGTATCCGAAGCAGTCGTTCAACATCAACCAGCCGGCTGTACGCTCGGGCAGAACGCTCAAAATTGAAGTGCGGGTCACCAACGGGGCCGGCCTGCAAACAACCGTCAGCAAAACCGTCTTAGCAAGATCCCCCGATTCTGATCAATGATATATCAGCTCCCATATCGTTTAATCTTACCCTGTCGGCTACTGTTTGCCGTAGTGGTTAGCTGTATGTTTTTGGCCGGCACAAGCCTGCAGCAAGCAGTGGCGCAACCGGTACAACCGGAAATCAGGATTGCCGTCCAGGAAGACAATCCAATCGTCTTTGTTTACCATACAGCGATGATTCCCATTGGGCACGGCTTCAACATCTACAGAAAAGATGGCGCCAACGAGGAATACGAGCAGTTAAACACTTACCCCATCCGGGGCGTGGCGTCAGGCACAGAACTCCGCGCATTCCTGGGGACGCTGTACGACGACATCGAACAAACAACAGGACAGTCGACAGACAACGGTACGCTGACCAAACTGCGAAGCGACTTCAAGACGGCGAACCTGCTAACCTTCATCTACCCTGAGATAGCCGCCTCACTAGGCCGCATCTATGAAGATCAGACAGCAACGCTGGATGCGCCGGCTACCTATAAAATTGAGTTTGTAGATGCACTCGACGCCCCAACGGGCGATGTGCTCGAACAAACCGCACTCCTGCTTCCTCAGAAGCCCGATGCCCCAACACAGCTTCGGGCTGAAAACCAGGGCAATCTGATCACCCTGTACTGGCGCTACATTCCCCCGAACGAGAACGCTGACGACAAGGTTATTCGGTTTGATGTTTACCGGGTAGACCCCATGACAAACCAGCACCAGCAACTAAACAAAAAGGTTGTACTACGCAACAACGCGTTGTTTGAATACGCGCTTACGTTCGAGGTACCAACTGTTGGACAGACAGAGCAGCTATATGTCCGCTCGGTAGACATTACCGGCCAGGAAAGCGACCAGAGTGTGATCTTGCGGTACGATGCCATTGACCTGGATCCACCAAATGAGGTACTCGAAGCGGACGCACGGCCGTTATCAGGCCAGCGGGTGCAGGTATCCTGGCGCAGCGGAAATACGAACGCGGCTGGCAATGACATTGCCGGCTTCAACGTGTACCGCTCCACAGCATTACACGACGAAGCGGCTTATACAAAGCTGAATGCCGCACCGCTTGGGGCCAACACAACCCTGTTCAACGATACCCTTTCCGTATCTACAGGCGGCGATGTGTATTTCTATCGCGTGACAGCAATCGACGCGAGTGGCAACGAAGGTGCCCGCAGCACGGCAGCCATGGCACTCGTCGCAGACCAGACTCCGCCACCTGCGATTGGCACATTGCGCGCTGAGGCAAATGAAGACGGCACCGTATCGCTAGACTGGCGTGCACCGCGGTCCGCAACAGATTTTGAAACGTTTATTGTATTGCGGCAACGCCTGGGACAACACGCACCCGCTTTGCCGATGCGTATAAATCCGGCTACACTCACCACAACTTCACTGGTGGATAGAGGAGAAGCCGGACGCGGATTCTATGAAGGGGCCACGTATAAATACACGGTTCACAGCGCTGACGCTTCGGGTAATTTCAGCGCGCCTGTTACCACTACATTGCGCATACCGGACGAAACCGCGCCGGTAGCACCCAATGGCGTTCAGGCTGTGGTAGAAAATAACGCACGCATTGCGGTGTTCTGGAATCCCTCCCCTGCCCGGGATGTCATGTCGTATGTCGTTTACCGCAGGGAAGCCGGTTCAAGCAAGCTCATTGCAACACCTGTACCTGCGCATACGCGCCGGCTGGAAGACCAGCAGGTTGAGCGTGGCACCACGTATGCCTACTGGGTAACCGCAGCAGATTCAGCAGGCAATGAAAGTTTGCAATCTGATCCTTTTGAAATTCAAATGCGCGACTATGCCGCCCCACGGAGTGTGCGCAATGTAAAGCTCTCAGCAGACGATGGCACTGTTTCCATTGCCTGGGAGCCTGTATCAGCTTTTGACATGGCCGGCTACGAAGTGCTGCGCGCATCACGCCTTACGGGCACTTATGCGGCCATTACCTCCCATCTCCTCACAGACAACAGCTGGCAAGACGAAGCATCGTCTACCAATCGTTGTTATCGCGTCCTGGCCATAGACACCTCTGGCAACAGAAGCCGCCCAAGCCAGCCTGTCTGTATCCGCCCTACTGCAAGCCAATAATCCAGGGATGACTTTACTAGCCAACATATTAACCCGATACCGCGTCAGTTTGACGATGCTGTGTGTTGCCTTTTTAGTGGCAGCACACCCGGTAGATGCTAAAGCAGGCAGCGCTATCGAGCGCAATGCCCTCGCTGAAGCCCGCATCGATCCGCCCGTTTCCAACGGCATCGATGATATCACCGTACTAGAAGATGCAGCCGCACAGGTGATCAACCTGTTCGATGTATTTGATGACGACGTTGATGCGGATGAAGACCTCGTCTTCTCGATAGAAGGCAACACGAACCCTACCCTGCTGAGCACCTCGATTGATGACGCAAGTGGCTTGCTGACCGTAACGATTACGGGTGATGTGTCGGGAACTGGGCTCATCACAGTTCGCGCTACTGACACGGGCCTAGAGTCAACCGATGTGCCGTTTAACGTAACGGTTACGGCTGTAAACGATGCACCTTCTTTCAGTCTGGGTACGCCGCCAACAATCAACGAAGACGCCGGCGCGCAGACGGTAACCAATCTCGCAACGGCCATCAGCCCAGGCCCCGCTGACGAAGCCGGCCAGGTTGTCACCTTTGCAGTCACCAACAATACCAACGCTGCCCTGTTTTCCGTGCAGCCGAGCGTATCCAGTACAGGCACCCTAACTTACACGCCCGCAGCCAATGTTTCTGGCTCGGCCACCATCACCTTGCAGCTGAGTGATGATGGCGGTACGGCAAATGGCGGGGTAAATACCAGCCCAACCCAGACGTTTACCATCACCGTAAATGACGTCAATGACGCGCCGTCATTTACCAAAGGCGCCAACATCAATGTAGGGGAAGACTCAGGCGCGTTTAGTCAGACCAACTGGGCCACAAACATCAGCGCAGGACCAAATGAAGAAGGCCAGATTCTGACCTTCAACCTCTCTCCTACCAATACCAACCTGTTTGCCGTCCAGCCCGTCATTACAGCAGCGGGCACGCTTTCTTTCACGACGGCAACCAACGCTTCTGGAACGTCCACGGTCACTGTTTCCTTGTCGGACAACGGCGGTACAGCCAATGGTGGAGACGACGAGAGTCCGTCACAAACCTTTACCATTACTATCGACGGGCAGAACGATCCGCCGACAACGTCGGGCATCAGCGACCAGAACGAACTGGAAGACGCGAACAACCGGGTAATCAACCTCTTTTCTGCATTTGATGATGAAGAAGATGCAGACGCAGCGCTAACGTACCAGGAACTGAGCAACTCGAACGCGGCCCTTTTCACGAGTACAACTGTTAACCAGGCAGCCGGCACGTACACGCTGGATTTTGCGCCGGATGCAAACGGCTCAGCCAACATCACTATCCGCGTAACAGATACACAGGGGTTGTTTGTTGATGAATCATTTACGGTGAACGTAACCGCTGTAAACGACGAGCCCTCCTTTACCAAAGGCGCTGACCGCGTAGTTTCAGAAGACGCAGCCTTCCAGACTGACATCGGCTGGGCAACCAATATTTCCGCCGGCCCACTCAATGAGGCCACGCAAACACTGACCTTTGACGTATCCAACAATAATGCTGCGCTTTTCCAATCTGCCCCAAGCATTTCCAGCACGGGTACACTGACCTACCACCCTGCTCCTGGGGTCAGCGGCGTGGCAACGGTTACCGTCTCCCTGATGGATAACGGCGGTACAGCCAACGGCGGCGATAACGAAAGTCCGTCACAAACCTTTACCATCACCATCAGCGGTGAAAACGACCAGCCTACAACATCAGGCATTGCCAATTTGCAGGTTGTAGAAGACGCTGTAAACACAACAATTGGCCTCTTCCCCTCGTTTGCAGATGAAGAGGACGCAGATACACAGCTAACTTACAGCGTCGTTGGCAATACCAACCCAGCCCTTTTTGGTACCATCCCGGCCATTGGTTCATCCGATGGTATTCTAAATCTGCCGCTGGCGCAAGACGCGAGTGGCGTTGCTACGCTAACGGTACGCGCCACGGATAGCGGCGGCCTGTTTGTAGATGCGGCTTTTCAGGTCGAAGTGCTCTCGGTCAACGACGCACCTTCGTTTACCTCCGGTGGCAATGTGTCTGTACCGGAAGATTCGCCGGCATACAGCGCGCCATGGGCAACCAATATCTCAGTTGGGCCGGCCAACGAGTCTATCCAGAGCGGTACGTTTAACCTTGTTGTAGATGACCCAACGCTGTTTGATGTAGTGCCTGTAGTTGGTCCAACGGGTGTGCTCGACTTTACGCCCAAACCCAACACGTCGGGCGCAACAAGTGTGACCATCAGCCTGCAGGATAACGGCGGCACCGCAAACGGTGGCATTGATACAAGCCCGGAAATCACATTTCAAATCAACATAGAAGGCGAAAATGACGCACCGGTGGCCGTTGATGATGCCTACACCGTCCTTGAAGGCGCATCCCTAACAGCATCACCCGGCGGCACACCACCCGGTGTACTCGACAACGACCTCGACGACGACGGAGACGTGTTAACGGCTTCGGTCATCCTCGAACCCAAACATAGCAGCAGTTACTCCCTCCTGCCAAACGGTACACTGTTCTACGTACACGACGGCTCGGAGAATGTATCGGATTCACTCACCTATGTCGCGTTTGATGGCACAACAAACTCCAACATTGCTACCATCTACCTGAACATCAAAGAAAGTAACGACCCGCCGGTGGCGAACAACATCAGCGACATTGTGGATATAGAAGATGGCGCGCTCCGGCTTGTAAACCTCTACGCCGCATTTGATGACCCAGATGATGCAGATGACGCCCTGACGTACACCGTTGAGAACATCAGCAACCCGGCGCTTTTTGCAGACCTGACCGTCAATACGGAAACCGGACAACTGGAAATCACTTATGCCCCCGATGCCAACGGGGCATCGAGCATTACAGTTCAGGCAACAGATCCGGGCGGCTTGACGGATCAGGCTTCATTCAATGTAACCCTGACACCGGTAAACGACGCGCCGTCTATGACGCCAGGTCCGGACATTACGCTGGATGAAGATCCAGGCCCACAGTCTATTACCAACTGGGCAACGAACCTCGTAGCAGGCCCGCCAGATGAATCCACGCAAGTGGTTACGCCGAGCTTCTTCGTATCCAATCCTGGCCTCTTCAGCGTCCAGCCGGCGCTTTCGATTAACGGCATCAATGGTACGCTTACGTTTACCCCTGCCGCACAGACTGACGGGCAATCCAGCGTTACACTGACCCTGTCTGACAACGCCGGCGGCAACAACAGCGCCAGCTACGACTTCCTGATTACGATCCAGGGTGACAACGACAAGCCAACTTCTGTGACCATCGAAGACATCACCGTTAACGAAGACGCCGAGACCGTCACGTTCAACCTGTTTGATATTTTTGATGATGTAGAAGATGCGGACAACGAACTGACCTATTCTTTGGAAGGGAATTTCAACAACGGCCTGTTTGAAGACCTTTCGATTGAGGGCACACCCAAGATCCTCACCATCAACTACGCAGCCAATGCATTTGGCGAAACCACAGTAGGCATCCGGGCAACGGACACCGAGGGATTGTTTGCGCAGGAAGACGTGAAAATCACGATCAACCCCGTGAATGATGCGCCGGCTTTTGATGCAGGTCCCAACGTAACCATCGGCCAGAATTCGCCAGCATACGAAGCGCAGTGGGCCGAAAACATCAGCGCCGGCCCCGCCAACGAAAGTGGACAGGAGCTGTTTTTTGCCGTAACCATTACCAACGGCACAGAAGGCCTCTTTGCAGAACTGCCGGCCATCAGCGAAGATGGGGTGCTTACATTCACACCTGCGATCGGCGACAACGTATTTGGCGATGCAGAATTGTCTGTTATCCTGGGCGACAACGGGGGTACCGACAATGGGGGTGTATCGCAGAGCATCGCAGAAACCTTCACCATAAGCATCCGCCGGCTCAACACCGCACCCTCCGGCGTAGCGGATAACTACATTGTAGACCAGGGGCAATTGCTTTCTGTGGGCGCGGCCAACGGCGTTCTGGCAAACGACAGCGACCCGGAAAACGACAACCTTACAGTGCGGCTCATCACAGGACCGGCGAATGCATCATCCTTCACGCTTAATGGCGACGGTTCGTTTTCCTATCGCCACAACAACACACCCTCAACCAATGACGCGTTTACCTATGTAGCCAACGACGGCTTTGACGACTCAAACGAAACTACAGTAACGATATCGATCCAACCGTCTGGTACCCTCTCGCTGGCCGCCCTTGAAGTACTGGAAGACGCAGATCCTTCGGTGATCAATGTGCGCTCAGCCCTTTCTCTGGCAGATGGGTACGAGTATATCATATCCAATGTATCCAACCCTGCCCTGTTTGCAGAAACGGCTATAGACACATTGGCCGGCATCCTCACGGTAACGTACGCGGCCAATGCCAACGGCGAGGCCAATATCAACATCACGGCTACAGCAGTTGAAGAAGGAGGCGACCCAATTGTAGCAACGCAGAAAATCACGATTCTGTCGGTAAACGATGCGCCCATTGCAGTGGACGATATCACGGCAACAATCCAGAACCGCGCCGTGGAAATCGATGTGATTTCGAATGACGTAGACTTTGACAATGACAACCTGACCATTTTCAGGATTACCAATCCGAATGCCGGCACCGTACAGGCGCTGCCCAACGGCAACCTGTTCTATCGCCCGGCAACCGACTTTACGGGGATTGCGAATTTCAACTACTCGATCCGCGACGACAGCTCTGCTGCTGCAGAAGGCCTCGTAACCGTGACCGTTTTCTCTGGCCGGTTTGTGGTGGATGATCTTGGGTTTGCCACGGCGTCAGTCAGTGCTGCCTATAACATCAGCAACGCCGGTGAAGTCGTAGGCGCCTCACTGGGTACAGGCGGTGGCATCCAGGCCTTCTCTTCAACGCAGGACTTACCCCTGGCTGTAAGCGAAGCCCTCGACGCAAACGATTTTGGTCAAATTGTAGGTGCCTCCACGTTTGACACCGGCCTGAATACGGGTCCGGTTTTCCAGGCCACATTGTGGGATACCTCCGGCGTGAACAACCTGGGCTCCCTCGATGGCCGGATCAGCAAGGCGTACAGCATCAACAATGCCGCGCAAATTGTGGGTATCTCGAGCAAGCCGGGTTCCGATCTATTCCGGGCCGTACAGTGGGACGGGATGGAAATTGCCGAACTGGAAGCCGGTGCAGAAGAGGAAAGCCAGGCATTCGACATCAATGAAGCCGGCGTAGTTGCAGGCTATGCCGGCGCTACGGCAGCCATCTGGCGCGACACCGAAATTGAAACCCGCCTGCTGGGTACGGCCGGCCGCGCCTACGCAATCAACGCCAGCGGCGAGACCGTGGGCAGCGTCGACGACGGCGCTATCAGAGCAGTTTTCTGGGATGATGACGGTTCTGCAGTGTCGCTCCAAATTGACGGCAGCACCTTTAGCGAGGCATACGGCATCAACAACTCAACCTGGGTGGTGGGTGCGTACTTGCCGGCCGGCACTGGTAAAACAGGCGCTGCACCAATTCGCAAAGCTGATGCGCTGCGTAGCAATGACGAAGCAGCCAAAACCAAAGGCAGCAATACCCTGCACGAAACGCAACAGGTCAACAACAACCTCCGCGCCTTCTTATGGCAGGGCGATACCGTGCTCGACCTTAACGATTTCATCGACGCCGCTTCTGGCTGGGTGTTGCTCGAAGCGCGCGCAATCAACAACGCTGCGCAGATTACGGGTATCGGTCTGTTCAACGGCGAGCGGCAAGCGTTCCTGCTCTCCCCCACGCTCAACAAAACCCCAACAGCCGCGATGGACCGCGTTGGCCTCATCCAGATCCAGCCGCTGGTGATTGATGTATTGGCAAACGACCACGACCTGGACGGCGACAGCCTCCGCGTGATGTCGGCTGAAGACGGAGATTATGGCCGCGTGGTGCTGAAAAAAGATAACACGCTCACGTACCATCCGGGGAAGTACTTCCCGGGTACAGACACCTTCACCTACATCATCACCGACGACAACGGCGGTATGGCTGAAGGCCGGGTAGAAATCTACATGGATGAAAACGCCGCGCCTGAAGAACTGTCGCTCGACCAAAACTACCCAAACCCCTTCAACCCGCAGACCACCATTACCTACGGCCTCCCCGAACCCGGCCGCGTGAGCCTGGAAGTGTTTAACCTGATCGGCCAACGCGTTGCCGTACTGGTAGACGGCATGTTGCAAGCCGGCAAACACCACGTGGTGTTTGACGCACAGGGGCTGCCGGGCGGCGTGTATGTGTACCGGTTAAAGACGAATGAGACGAGCCTTAGCCGGCGGCTGATTTTGGTAAAATAGATGCTCCATGCGCAAGGAATTGATGTCCGATCCTACGGGCACTGAAGGGGCTCTTTTAGGTGATAATCTCTGTTGAGAGCGAATGCTACAAGAAATCGAATCGTTACTCGCGAAAGCCCAACACTGGCACATATTTGTGCTTTTAACAGGATTATTTCTATTACCAAGATATACCTGGGTCGGCTCAGGGCATCCTGTTGTTGCAGCCGGCATGAGTGCGTTGTTCTTCGTGGCATTTTTGATGTGGCTTTGGGTAATCCTAAAGACTTCCCATAAGATGCTTCCACCAGAAAACACACCTCCTTTACCACAATTAATGAAGCTTTTTTTGTTTGTCGGAGGCTGGGGCGTAGTCTCAACACTCATGATTTCAGCAACGGATTCTGTTACAGGATTGATGCGTCTGCTAAACATTGCTTCATTTTCCTGCATCGTGTATCTGCTTGTTATCGTAGCCAAGAGCTACGTAAGGACACAAAGCGATTCATCGATCACCTTCATGGACTATGCAGGCATCGCCGTACTGCTGTGGATTTTCCCTTTGGGCGTATGGCTGATCCAACCAGCAGTGAATAAAATGTATAGCGCTACCGGCTCAGATTCGGGTATTCAAGACGTATAGTAAGCTTTACGATTAGCATTTCAGGTTGGCATGTAGTTTAATTACCAGCTAATGTTAGCTTACAGGAATGCAATCGAAACAGGTCTTTTATGACACTCTACA
>JBCCIM010000054.1 GCA_039111535.1 Bacteroidota bacterium
CACATCTACCCAGCAAACCATAAATTTCACTCCTCACTCCTCACTCCTCACTCCTCACTCCTCACTCCTCAGATAACCCAAACCTTTTCTTCCCGCAAAAGCGGATGTAGCGCTTCGTATTTCTTGTTGAAGTACTGTTCAAAGGTTTCCCTAATCCATTTGACTGCCTGGTAGGCATACCACATCAGCCGGCGTTGGACGTGCATGTATGCCTGGTCCGTTTTGTTCTCCCCACCATTCAGTTGCCGTTCGTTGAATTCTTTGCGGGTCGACTTTATTATTTTTGCGAGCCGTGGAATAAGGCCGGCATCTTTTACATCAAATGCCTGCACGAGCCATTCGCTGACAAACTCCAACGCCATTTTAGCGGGCCGCTGCAGTTTCCTGTGTTTCCGCGGCGTTACCCGGTGATAGCCTGCTTGCTGTATTGAATGCAGAAAAGCCGGATTGATGTTTTGCAACAACAAAATCTGGTAGTGCAGGAAAAACGCGCCGAAATTTTGCGTATTAGGGACAGGAATAAAGCCAAAGTGCCTTGCCTGATGCTCTGGTACCGTATGGAATACAAACAAAGGAGGTTTGCTGATCTCAGGACAAAGGGCATTTACTGCCCGCATTTCTGCAAGGAGCGCCTCGAAGACCGACATTTTTTCCCTGAAAGATCCGTTGAGCAAGGGGCCGGCAACATCCGGATGAATTGAGCCGGCACCTGATAACAACATAGAATGCCAGTGGGCCTGGTCTTCAGCTGGCAACTGGGAAAGATGGCCAAGGTTCGATGCAATAAGGTCGGTGAACTGGTGTCCGTACGACGGGCCAAATGAGGCACGGGTGAATTTGAAGCGCGTTTGCGCAAAATTGAGCGATCCTTGCACATCATTCAGGATTTCGCATTGCTCATTTTGGATGTAGTGCTCCAGCACATAAGGATCGAAAAAATCGAAGGTGTACTGTGGCGCGCCAAGGGCAAGCTTCAACGAAAAGGGCTGCTGGGCGTACCGGGAAGGCTCCACAACACGCTTGAGGTACTTCGGTAACGGGAAAATACAGGCATGCTGCAACCGTTGAGGTACTAATTTTGCAAGCTGGGTACCTACCGGTTCATCTGGCAGCGCCCGTATGAATGGATTGGGGTGTACATCCCCAAATGTAACACTGGCCGATTTGTTGGTTACGATCGGCTTGATATACGGTAAAAGTCCCCCCAACTCAACATCCAGTTGATCTGCCAGACTGGGCAGTGGCATACCATTAAAGTGGTAAGATTCCAGGTAATAGTTTGTAATGCAGTCCAGGATCTTCGATTGATTCACAATCTGTTATAAAAAGCTTGTTTAATAAAGAGATAGCTTAAATTTGGTAATCGGATCACATTCCGCCGGCTTAACTGCAATTTTCTACAGGATCAATAGACAGCACGCTAAAAGTTGCTGAACAATCGTTGTTGGAAATCAGTATGTTTTCACTTCTACGACCTGATCCTCCACGTTCAAATACATCACCTGGCTATGCGTATAGTGCCATGGTGCCGCATCGCTGCACTTCTTTGCATTGGTCTAACCTTTCCCGTTGCCCCGCTCTTGGCCCAGGTAAGCGTAAAATTACTGGCATCTGAAGGGGCTGATTTTGATTACTTTGGCGAAGCTGTCGATATCGATGGGGACTATGCCATTGTGGGGAGTTGGCTCGATGACAATGCCCGAGGGAGGGACGCCGGCGCTGCCAGAATATTTCACCGGGTGGGCGCGGTGTGGGAAGAACAAGCGTTGCTGCTTGCATCGGATGGCGAGACCGGAGACCAGTTTGGCATTGCTGTAGCAATCAATGGTGACGTTGCGTTTGTGGGTGCACATCGGGATGACAATGTCAACGGCGCATTCGCCGGCGCCGTCTACATTTATGAGCGATCCGGCGAGACCTGGACACAGCGTGAAAAAATTGTTGCCGGAGATGGTGCTTTTGATGATCGCTTTGGAGGAGCAGTTGCTTCAAGTGGAGATCGTTTGCTGGTTGGGGCTATTGGGGTCAATGAAGGACGTGGCGGGGCTTATGTTTATCACCGCGCAGGGGGAGACTGGCTGTTTGTGAACCGCGTAACAATTGCCGACGGGATGCCGGGTGATGCTTTTGGTGGTGCCGTTGCTATCGAAGCAGAAGCGGCCATTGTTGGGGCAGCTACCCGCGATGGTGGCGGAATTACTGACGCCGGCGCCGCTTATGCGCTGGCCTTTAATGGTGTCCGGTGGATACAGCAACAGGAATTGATTGCTGCATCGCCAGGGTTAGACGGTATTTTTGGTAAAGCCGTTGCCATCACCGGTGACCAACTGCTTATTGGCGCACCCGAAGAAGATGTAGACGGTATTGAGAATGCTGGTGCGGCATATGTTTTTCAGTTTGATGGCACTACCTGGACACAGCAAGCAAAACTGGGTGCATTAAATGCGGAAGCTGGAGATGCTTTTGGGTTTTCTGTGGCGATTGATGGTACATATGCCATTGCTGGGGCACGCTGGGACCTGAACAACCAGGGCAGAAAGTCTGGTGCCGCCTACGTTTTTGTGGAGCGGAATGGGGCCTGGGAATCCGAAGCACGCCTGCTGGCTGGTGATGGCGATGTGGGCGACCAGTTTGGCAATGCCGTTGCCGTTAGCAATGAGCAAGTTATGGTTGGTGCACGCTGGGATGACAATGAGGTTGGCCAGGATGCCGGCGCAGCATACATTTTCCCGATTGGCGGATCGGGTGTGCCCTCGCTGTTGAGCAGCAGATCGCAGATCGATTTTTCGGCCCTGTCGGTTGGAGAAAGTGAGGCAGTTTCTTTTACAATCACCAATATCGGTACCGCCGATCTCAACGTACTCGGGATGGCAGTAGAGGGCGCGGGTGCCAGCAACTTTACGGTCACCCAGGGAAGCAATAGCGTATTGCTCGCCCCACTGGCGAGTATTACAACAACGCTCTCCTTTTCTCCCGTGAGCCCGGGAGACAAAATGGCAACACTACGTATCGAAAGTAACAGCCCCTCGAGTCCACACGAAGTTGCGCTGACGGGTAGTGGTACGGACGGACTACAGCCGGGGATTGCCAAGGTGATTGCTTTCCGTGGGGATGTGGAGTCTTATTTTGGCAGTACCGTATCTGTTCTGGGAGATTATGCCATTGTTGGCGCGGAAGGCCAGCGTGACACAGAGCCGGGGGCAGCTTACATCTACAAAAGATCAGGTGATACCTGGGTGCAAGAGCTGAGGATTTCATCACTCGATGGGGAGGCGGGCGACCGGTTTGGCAGTGCGGTGGATATCAGCAGCACCCACGCCATTGTAGGGGCCTGGAGCGATGATAACGAAGCCGGCGCAGCATACATTTTTGTAAAAAGCGGGTCGGCCTGGATTCAACAGGCCAAGCTTATCGCCACGGATCGGGAAGCCGGAGACCGTTTTGGACAATCTGTTTCCATCGAAGGTACGCATGCCGTGGTAGGGGCCTGGCAAGATGATAACATTCGAGGTTCAGGTGCCGGGGCAGCCTACATTTATAATTTGGAGGGGGGCACCTGGCAACAGCAATTCAAGCTCACCGCATCAGACGGACAGCAGGGCGACCGGTTTGGTAGCGCCGTTGCGGTGCAGGGTACGGATGTATTAATTGGTGCCGCCAATGGGGGATTCTTTGGTGAAGGTACCGCCTATGTGTATAGCCAGAATGGCTCCATTTGGCAGGAAAGCGGCCGGCTCTCAGCCTCTCAGGCCGGCTTGAGCGATGGCTTTGGAACCACCGTTGCGATTGAGGGCGATATTGCCGTGGTTGGCGCACCAATACATGACAACCAGTCTTCGATTGATGAAGGCGCTGTTTATGTCTTTGAAAAAGTTGGCACTGACTGGGTGGAGCGCGTCAAGCTGGCTGCGTCAGATGGGGCAAGCGGGTATGAGTTTGGTCGGGCGGTAGACATTGCCGGAGGCGAAATTGCAGTTGGTGCTGCGGGCGCTAACAACCAGCAAGGGGCAATGTACCTGTTTTCTCGTTCAGGAGACACCTGGTTTCAGACCAACATTGTCACAGCATCTGATGGAGACGCCGGCGATAAATTTGGGACAGCGCTGGCGTTTACCGGATTTGACATCATTACGGGCGCACCGGAAGACAACAACGTAAATGGTGTCCGCGCCGGCGTAGTATACATTTATTTGCGTGAAGGCGCCGGTTGGGAAGAACGGGCCCGCTTGCTGGCCTCGAGCCGGCTGGTGCAGCCTGCATTTGGTGCAGCCGTGGCTATTGATGGAGATTATGCCGTGGTTGGTGCAAAGGGAGATACCGGGGCACCTGGTGCTGCGTATGTGTATTTCCGGGAAGGAGAGAACTGGACGCAGCAAACAGAATTGTCAGCGTCAGATAGCCAGCCCGGCGACCAGTTTGGGGTTAGCGTTGCTATTTCTGGTGCCTACATCGTTGTAGGGGCGTCTGGGGATGACAACGAACGGGGGACCGATGCCGGCGCAGCGTATGTCTTTTTGAAAGGTAGCGAAACGTGGAGTGAGCAGGCGCGCCTCATTGCTGGTGATGGGGAAGGGGGAGATGCATTTGGTGGACAGGTCGCTATTGACGGTGACTTGATCGGTGTTGGTGCACCGCTTGACAACAATGTTCGTGGCGAAGATGCCGGCGGGGTTTATGTATTTCAGCGTTCGGGAGCCGCATGGTTGCAGCAGGCCAAGGTAACAGCATCAGATGGTATTGCCGGCGACTTTTTCGGTGTCGGTCTAGATCTGCAGCAAACTACGCTGGTCGCTGGTGCACCCAACGCAGGACTCTTCCAGAGTGGGGCAGTGTATGTGTATGAGCAAAATGGTGCAGCGTGGAACCAGGCTGCACGGTTGTCTGCTTCAAACGCTGAATCGGGGCAAGCGCTTGGAAGTGCTGTCGCGGTTGATGAAAACTACATTATAGTTGGTTCTGAGCAGCGAAAGGGAGACCGCGGCGCTGCTTACATATACCGCCGCACAGCAGGCGTGTGGGCTGAAACAGAAGAACTGACCATCGAACTCGCTGAAAGTGTGCCGGGAGATGGACTTGGCGGTGCAGTTGCCATCAGCGGCGTGTATGTACTGGTAGGTGGTCAGGGATTTGACAATGGGCGTGGTGCCGCATATTTGTTTGAACGTAGCGGCAGCAACTGGCTGCTTCAAACGCGCATCGACCCACAAGATGAAGGGGGAGATGATGCATTCGGGCTTGCCGTGGCATTGCAGGGCGGGCACGCAGTGGTTGGTGCGCAGAATGACAACAACGGGAATGGTATTGCAGCCGGCTCCGCGTATTTATTATCGCTTACCGGCCAGGTGTCGATTGTGGCAACGGAAGATGTGTTCATGGTTGATGATGCCGTTGTGCTGTACCCCAATTACCCGAATCCATTTGTCTCACAGACAACCATCCCATACGAGGTGACACAAGCCCAGCACATTTTGCTTGAGGTCTATGATATGTTGGGCCGGCACGTTGCCACACTGGTTGATGAACAGCAAGCGCCGGGTGCCTACGCGGTAGCGTTGCAGTCCCTCTCGCTGGCAAGTGGCGTGTATTTTTGCCGGCTCAAGGGTGATGCCGGCGTATCTGCTGTGCAGAAGCTGGTCCGCATAGGTGCTGACCGGTAACCTATCCATACCATGTCTGATTCCCTGATCAAGCTGCCTTTCAGGCATTCAAAAGGACGCGATGGAGGCATCGAAGTGCTTACATTTGCCGACCTCTATCGGCGGCAAGCAAACCTGAACCATCAGATCACCGCACCACACAGCATTGGTTTCTACATGTTACTCTACGTAGACGCCGGCCATGGGACACATACGGTTGACTTCCACAAGTTTGATGTTGCACCACACACATTGGCGGTGATCAGCAAAAATCAGATCCAGCAGTTTGACCCGGCCCTGGCGCTTAACGGGTATATCATTCTGATTACCGAAGACTTTATCCACCGTGCGTTGTTTGATCTGGCGGGTTCTGTGAGCCGTCTTCTTTTTGAGCCCGTTACCACGCAAGCCTACTTTTTGCGCAATGCGAAGACCATGTTACCACACATCGAGCGTCTGACCGATGAATATACACAAGGTATAGACTCTCCCGAGCAAACCCCCATTATGTTGCGCGAACTGGGGCTGATTTTGCTCAAAGCAGAGCGGCTGCGCCGGGCACAGTTGAGTTCTTCCTTGCAACAGGCTGAAGCCTCGCCGCGATTGATCGCTTTCCGTGATTTACTACAACAGCATTTTGTAAGACACTGGACTGCCCAGATGTATGCTGATGCCCTCGGTTTCTCAAAAAAGACGCTCGGCAACCTCACCCGAAAACACCTCCACCGCTCACCTAAAGAAGTCATCGACCAGCGGTTACTGCTGGAGATCAAGCGTATGCTGGTCCACACCGATCTCTCCATCAAAGAAATTGCCTATCAGCTTGGCTTTGAAGACCCATCTAACCTGAACAAGTTTTTCAAGCGCGTTGATGGTACAACACCTTCGTTCTTCAGAAGAAAGGGGGCACCCCGCCATCCCTGAATGAAGTTCTGTCTATATATCACAAATAAGAGGGCTGTCATCCTGATTCAGGATCCAGTCATCTTTAAAAGGGCTAATTTCCCCAATCATTCTCTGGATACCGGATCAAGCCCGGCATGATGTGGAGGGAAAAACGGGCACAGTGTCCCTTTCGGACGGATGATGTTAATTGTGATATAGAGACAGTATCAAGTTGGGTATGACGGTTAAGGGATCGTGTTTGGTTGTTTGCCAGGCCTAAAAGTGCATGTGGCGCATTATTCGCAAGACGCTATGGGTTAAAGTGATAACAAAAGTCGATTTTCCCATTTCTACTGTTTTTGATTCGATCTTATCTTTCTCTTTGTGGGCCAGGTTGTGAAATTTATAGCTGTTCTAATCGCAATAAAAGTACATAATAATGCGTGTACCACACCTGATGCTGCTCCTGGTATTCTGCCTTGCTGGATGCCAGAGCATGTCTAAAGAAACTCCCATAGATACCATGACAAACAAAGATAAAGCAGTTGCGCTGCTGGAGAGCCTGGAAACAGGTGCGCAAGAACCTGCCGGCTACATCAACCCCACGACGTACATCCAGCACAACCTCGCCGTTGCAGATGGACTGGAAGGCTTCGGTGCCGTCCTGCAAAACCAACCGCCAGGAGGATTCAAAGCAAAAGTCGTTCGTGCTTTCGAAGACGGTGATTTTGTCTTCACTCACACCGAGTATGATTTCTTTGGTCCGAAGGTAGGGTTTGACGTGTTCAGATTTGAAGACGGTCTGATTGTAGAGCATTGGGATAACCTGCAGGAAACAGCAACTGAGACGGTTTCAGGAAGAAGCCAGACCGATGGACCTGTTGCCATTGAAGACGTAGATAAAACAGCTGCAAACAAAGCACGCATCAAAGGCTTTATGGCGGATGTGTTGATGGGCGCTGCTCCGGAAAAAATCACGGAATACGTGTCTACCGAAACGTATTACCAGCACAACCCGGCTGTGGGTGATGGTCTGGCAGCATTGGGGGAAGCTTTGGAAGCTATGGCAAAAGCCGGCACCCCAATGGTTTATACAAAGAATCACTTTATCCTTGGAGAAGGCAACTTTGTGCTTACCGGCTCGGAAGGCTCGTTTCTCGGCAAAGAGGTTGCATTCTACGACCTGTTTCGCCTCGCAGACGGTTTAATTGTTGAGCACTGGGATACCGTGGAAGAAATCCCGCCGCGCGATCAGTGGAAAAATGACAACGGTAAATTTTAAGTACGGCAAATGCTAACCGCTGAATTGATATAGCTTAAAAAGCGGCATCCCTTCGACAGGGATGCCGCTTTTGGGTGTTATCGTATTTTCGTACGATCGGTTAGGAGCCTGCTGTCAGAAAGTCTCTTTCAATGCGCTACAGCATCCGTTGCCAGCTACTGATTTTGAAGCCGGCGCAGCGCAGCCTCGCTGCCTTCACTTTGAGGGTTGAGCGTTAATGCGCGTTTGTACGCCGTGATCGCTTCTGGCAACCGACCTGCGAGCGCGAGTGCTTCGCCCAGGCTATCATGCACATTCCACGAGGTAGGAAACTGCTCGACGTTGAATTGAAAAAAAAGCAGCGCTAACGGCAGGTTGTCGTTTTGCAGGTAGTGGTAACCGATGGCATTGATACTGCCTTCGTGGTGCAAGCCGCCCTCAACAGCAGCAAGCAAGCCGGTATCCAAAGCCCCTTTTGCTGCAGTGAGACTGTCCGCCTGAACCATTGCGTAGGCCGTTTCTATACCTTCCCGCAACGACGTAAGTGCCGGCACGCGCTCAACGGTTGCGGGGCCATCGCTGGTCATGAAAAACGATACCTGTCCTTCAGCGTCTCGCCCAAAAAAGACTTCCTGTTTGCGGTCTTGCCGTATAAACACATCTTCGTCTGCAGAGGGTAAAAAGATCTCCTCATCGATTTCCAGGCCTTCTTCAGCCAAGGTAACGACCCGGTTGTAATGCAGCATCCATGCACCTCTTGCCAATTCGGCTTGCGAACAGGATTGGCAGAAGGTCCCCGCAGCGTAATCACCCACATAAGCTTCCAGATTGCGATTGCCCAAAGGGACGGGGGCTGAAATCGGATAGGTTGGTGATTCTGGATACAGGGCTTTGAGCACAGCCTGGCTGATGCGTGAGCCGAGGTTCACGGGGCCACCGCCGGCTTCGAAGTTGCGGTTGGTGACCATAAAGACGGCTACTTTTTTGTCAACAAAGATGTCCATCAGCGTCCAGAAGCCCAGCATGCTTCCTCCGTGACCAACCGAGCGGACTGCGGGACCATCGGGTGGATCTACGCTTGGCGATTCCCACAGGTTGTGGGTGACGCCAGTGAAGCGAGGATGAGGCTTGTACTGTGGGGAAAGGATTGCATCAGCCATCGCTTTACTGAAGACCCGGCCATGCGAATTGACACCATCACCGGTGAGGGCTTCGAGGAGCAACGCCATATCGGCGGGCGTAGCGTCGATAGAGGAGGCGGGTGTGGTTACATAAACCTCGTACGGTTGTGCCACGTAGGCGCTGTCAATCCAACCGTAGCCGAGCGCTACGTCTGGCAGGTGCGCTTTGTCTGCTTCGACAAAACTGTTTTCCATACCGGCCGGCGCAAACAGCTCCTGGTGCATGGCATCCGCGTAAGATTTGTTGGTAACCCGACCAAGTATTTCTCCAGCAAGGGTGATCCCATAGGTGTCATACCGAAAGATCTGCCCCGGCGGCGTAATCCTGCGCAGGTTGTTCTCCAGAAAAGTGCTGAGGCTGGGGCGCATGGCTTTACGGTTATCGAGCGATTGATCAAGGGACCAGATATGCCGGTCGAGGCCAGGCTGGTCAAAGCCACCGGTATGCGTAAGCAAATTCCATATGGTCACAGGATCTGCGCCGCCATTCAGGTTCGGAATGCCATCGAAGTATTGCGCCACGTCGGCCTCATACGAAAGCCGTCCCGTATCAATCAGCCGTGAAACGCCAAAACCAGTGAGGGCTTTGGTGACGGAGCCGATGCGGAATAGTGTCTTTTCTGTATCTACAGGGCGGCCGGTAGATACATCCGCAACACCGTAGCCGCGTTTGATCACCGTTTTGCCTTCTTTTACTATAACTATGGCGACACCAGGCAAGTGGGTTGCTGTCATTTCCTCCGCTACAATCTGGTCTATGGTAGCTTCTAATTGTTCAGCTGAGAACGTGGTGTCTGGCACCGGCTCAGCTTGAGGCAAACCTGTGCAGGCTGCGAGGAGCAGCGCGAGTAATATCGATAAATAACGCATCATACAGAACGGGTTGTGCAATCCAGCGAGCAAGAAGGCGGGTACTGGTTGCTAATGAGGTAAATTGTGTTGCTCTTTCCCATTGACGAGGGGATGATGCGCTGGATGCACGCAATTTTGTGAACGGCTCAAGGGAGCTGTGAATAGCTCAGGAATAGGTTTATGCGTTGCCAAGCCGGCGCTTTACAGCCTCTACCCGGGTACGTCCGATGGGTAGTTTTTCGCCCGTTGTGAGTACGGCCGTGTACCTGCTGCCTTCGCGAACGCGTACCTGGGCGATGTTATCAAGCCTCACCAGGTAGGACCGGTGAATGCGCTCAAAGGATGCAGGCAATATCGAAAGCAGTTTTTCAAGTGATTTGCTATGGATGTGTACGGTGCCGTTGCGCAGGATCAGTTCTGCATAAGATCCTGCAGCTCTGACATAAGCAAGCTCTGCAACAGGGACCAGATCCACGCGGCCGGCCGATCGAACGGCAAGGGTTGCTGCTGGATGGCTGGCGCGAGCGCCATTGATGCGATCGAGGGTATTTCGGATACGCGCCGCGTTAAACGGCTTGCCTACAAAATCGAGCACACCTATCTCAAAAGCCTCAATGGCGCGTTCCGTGTGTGCAGATACAACCACCGTATGAAAAGCACCTGATACAGCGTTTTTTACCAGGTCAAACCCATCTTTGCCATTCAAATTCAAATCGAGGAAGACAACGTCTACCTTGTCCTCCGCAAGTGCGTGCTGCGCTGCTTCAAAGGTGGCATATCGGTCTATGTCTAGCCTGCCATCAGGTGCCTCCGCACGTAACAGTCGTTCGAGGCGTTGTGCAATGACTGGTTCATCTTCTACAATGAATATGCGCATAGGTAATGTGCTATGGAAAATTGCTATGGTAAATTGACTGGTAGCTGCATGCGGGTTACCCATTCGGTCGATTCGATGCCTGAGGACAGCGTGTATTGCGCAGATGCTACTTCTTCCAGCCTGGCGCGAACGTACCGTAAACCGCCGCCTTCTTGCTTTACTTGAGGGTCTGGATTTACAAGCGGTGTTCGCAGTTCCAGCGTACGCATGCCATCATCTACCGTCTCTCTGAGCGTAAAGGTAATTGTGCCGGCCAGGTATGCATTGTGTGTTATGGCATTTTCGATCAGGGTATGAATGACGGCCGGTGGAATAGGATGCTGTTCGGCGACTCCCGTTGTGTCGAGCTCAAAAACAACAGCGCGTCGGTAGCCCATGACCTCCAGATGGGCGCGGCACAGGGCCAACTCCTGGCGCATTGGAATCGTATGCTGTCCCGATACTTCGCCAAGCGAACGCAACTCTGCTGCCAGCGCCTCAATTGCTTTCACGGCAGTAGCCGGGCTCGTTTCTACGAGCTCGATTATCGACGTCAGTGTATTCATCAAAAAATGTGGCTGCAGATGCTTTTTTAGGAGTTCACCCTCCAGTCGGGCTGCTGTAGCCCGTGCCATTTCATGTCGTTTCCGGTCGGCGCGGGTTTGCAAGCCAAGCGAGGTAAGCAGGCCGGCGACCAGGACACTAAAAGCCGGAAAAAAAGCCAGATCCATAAATGAATGGCCTGAGAGAAATAGTACAATCAGGCAGATAAAGACGCCGCCGCAAGCGAGTCGGGCACCGGGTTGACGGTGCTGTATAGCCCAGCCGGTAATGCCTAGCGCTACAAAAAGTGCCATTGCAAATGCAGCATATGTGGCGGTTTCATGATCTTTAATGAGTATAAGCGCCAATGTTATCGCTACTGCGAGTGTAAACACGATGAAGCGGATCCTGGGGATGCTGAACTGGACCGCAAAAGTGCCGGCAAGTAACACGCCCGTAAGTCCCGTGAACAATTCTACCAGGCTGAGGCGCAGGCCATGCAAGGAATACATGTAGCCCAGGGCATTGCGCCAACTCTCAGTTGCCAGAAGGAGGGCGACGGCAAGGCACAAAGCTGCTGTCATGAGATAGGGAAGGCGCTGCTGATCAGCGATGAAGAGTGCGCCATAGTAAAGCGCAACAAGTACAAAGCCACCAAGGAAAAGCAGCGGAATACCTACCGCTTTGAACGGAGCGGTCGTGAGCTGCATAAAATCACCCAAAACAAACTGCATGCGTAAACCCGATGTCTGCTGTGGGCGCCTGAAGCTTGATATTCGGAGAGTAACCTGGTGACCGCCCGGCGTAGCAAGGGTGTCAGGTACCCTGAAATACGCATCGATGGGGCCGGCCCGTTCTGTTTGTACGTTGTGCCCCACTTTGCCTGCCTCGCCAATCAAAACGCCATCCCAGTACACCTCACGAGCTGCAAGGCCGGTTGCTTTGATGCCCAGTGTTTGATAGGCCGGCACTTCAACATTAAACCGCAGCCACATCACTGCCGCCGTATCCGGTAGCGATAATACTGGAGCTGTGGACCACGTGGTATCATCACCGTTGTTTTCAGGCCACACAGCGGTGTCATCTATCCTGTATTGCGTGGTTTCTACAACAAGTGCCGGCGTTTCTGTACAGCCAGAAATGAGCAGCATCAGAATTATATAGCAGATGCTTCCCGACAGGAATTGCCTGAGGGTGTGTATACTTTGTGGGGCACGGAAACGGGACATGTCCATAATCTATCACGCGCAAGATCCAATCGCCATCACAGCCGGATTTTCAACATTGCAGGCAAATGGTATATTGTATGTACGTATGGATCTGATACGGCAGGGGTATGCAGCAGGTTGTTGCAAATTGCCGTACAGCTGTTGCCGGCCTTTTACCCATCTTTCCCCGTACCAACATGAAGACGCGCCGCCAGTTTTTGAATACTGCCTTTGTACCTGTTGCCGCAACCTTGAATCCTGCTGCAATCCCTAATACACTGGAAATGCTTGCCCAGCATACGGGTACGCCTACAGAAATTGCCCGCGATGAAGCGTATTGGCGCACCGTGCAGGAGGCCTTTACGGTGGATAAGAGCCTGGTTAACCTGAATAATGGCGGGGTATCGCCGGCGCCGGCCATTGTACAGGATGCTATGAAACGGTACCTGGATTTCTCAAACCTTGCGCCGGTGTACACGATGTGGGAAATTTTGGAACCGCAACGTGAAGGCGTACGGCAGCGTGTTGCGAGAGATTTTGGATGTGATACCGAGGAAATTGCTCTGACGCGAAATGCGTCTGAGAGTTTGCAAATTTGCCAGCTTGGCATTGACTTGCAGCCGGGAGATGAAGTGCTCACCACCACCCACGATTATGGCCGGATGATTAACACGTTCAAGCAACGTGAACGCCGAAATGGTATCAAGCTTGTCCAGTTTCCCTTGCCTGTGCCGGCTGAAAACCCAGATGAGATTGTCCGACTCTTTGAGCAAAACATCACGCCGCGGACCAGAATGATCCTGATGTGCCACATTGTAAACATCACGGGGCAAATTATGCCGGTCAAGCAGGTTGTGCAGATGGCCCGAAAAAGGGGAATCCCCGTAATTGTTGATGGTGCCCATGCGTATGCGCACTTCACCTTCAAACACGAAGACCTCGATTGTGACTACTACGGTTCGAGTTTACACAAGTGGCTACTCGCGCCCCATGGTACCGGTTTGTTGTATGTTCGAAAAGAGAAAATTAAAGATTTGTGGCCGCTTATGGCTGCACCCGAGCGGCTGGATAGCGACATCAGAAAGTTTGAGGAAATTGGTACCCACCCTGCAGCGAATTACATCGCGATTGCTGATGCCCTCACCTTCCACCAGGGGATTGGCGCCAAACGCAAGGAAGAACGATTGCGGTACCTCACCCATTACTGGGCAGAAAAGCTGCTTTCACATGATCGTATTAGATTGAATACAAGTTTGAATCCCGCCTACTCCTGCGCCATCGGCAACGTGCAGATTGATGGAGTCGATACGAAAAAACTAAAAGACCATCTGTGGGATGCGCACCGCATAATTGTAGTGCCTATTCTGCATGAAGACTTTGAAGGGTTACGCGTTACGCCTAACCTGTACACCACATTGGAAGAGCTTGATCGGTTTGTTGATGCCATGACGCATGTGATAAAACACGGCTTGCCGGCCTGAGCTGTATGCCTTATTTGTACGCTACCCACCCCAAGACAATACACATGAAAAAAATGATGATGGCGTGCCTGCTCTGTTTTGCAGCCGCCGGCCTCGTGGCCTGTGAAACACCTGTCCCTGAAGCGACCCGCACTGTAATTTCAACTGAGGCAGCTCCACCAGCTGTTGGGCCTTACTCCCAGGCAATTCGGGTTGGCAACATGTTATTTCTTGCCGGCCAAATCGGACTGGATCCTGAATCCCGTAAGATCGTGGAAGGAGGTATAGAAGCCGAAACCCGGCAGGCAATGTCAAATCTGGATGCTGTGCTGGGTGCAGCCGGCTTTTCTATGGCTGATGTGGTTCAAGCCCAGGTATTTCTTGCAGATCTGAATGATTATGCAGTCATGAATGAAGTATATGGCTCATACTTTGCTACCATGCCTCCGGGACGCGCAGCTGTGCAAGTTGCCCGGTTGCCACTGGATGCGCGGGTTGAAATTATGATGACTGCCGTTAAGGCGCAGTGATTGCCCCGTTACCGCTTCTCTCCAACGGGTTGCAGTACATCATCGATCTTTTTGTCCACAATGTAGCGGACAACTGGCTGTCGCGTGTAAAAATAAATGCGACGACGGATAAAAAAAGAAGGTGATGAGCATTTAACTATGCCGGCCGCCCTCGCTGCTGGATTTGCGTCTCCTGCGTCTGTGTGCACTAAACTGATGTAGAACTCCTGTTAACCCTTCTGTAATCATGCACAATACTGTGTTGTGTAAACCTTCTTTTATGCGCGCTGCTTCTGGTTTGCTACTTGGCATCATTGTGCTGAGTACTGCCTTATTGAGCAGCGCTTGCCTGGAACCAGACCCCAAAGTTTGGAAGCTGGATCAGGACTACGGCTTTCGTGGCTATAGCCTCGGGCCATCGTTGTACACCCGTGTGTTAGAACAGGCTGAAGGCCGTGCCACGGCATTTGATGTGGTCGAATTTGAGGCTTTTGGCAGTCGGTTTGCTGATCAACAACTGTTTGAGCAACAGGGGCCCTCCACCGTTTTCGGAACGCCAGTGGCTAAAGTTTATGCTGGCGTCATCGACGAATCTATCTATGCTTTCTTATTGCAGGTAGGGGCCGATCACAATGAACAAGCTGCGCTGGAAGACAGCCTCATCTTTCATTATGGTACCCCACAGTCCCGTGTAGACACGACTTACATTTCAGGTCAAACACTGGTACACGTAAATACTTTGCACTGGGAAGCGGATAGTGTTGGACTTGAACTTGGTATGGGCGACGGATTTGCTGAGCTGCTAGTTTACGACAAAGACCTGCGTTTACGCCGCCAGCAGATTCAATACCTTACAACCCGCGCGCAGCGTGGCACAAATACCGGCGTTAGTGAACTGAAGACTGTTGGGCAGGTAAATCTGGATGAAATAGCACCCCGTGCGCGCTGGAAATATCGATATCGGGGCGAAGAGACCCATGTGCGGGGTGGCTCGTTTGGGGAAATTGACTATTCGTATGTAAAGCCATTCTTCGAAGTAGAAGGGGAGAGTTTCTTTGGCGTCAAAATGGCTTTCGTTAACCTCAATTTTGTGGGAGGGAGCGACAGCTTGCGAACGCTTGAAGTTCGTTTTGACAACACCCAGGGCCAGACCGTTGGCTTTATGGACATGCTGCGGGTTATGGAGCGCAAGCTTGGCCGGCACGCCTATTCCGATACACTACATACCACAAAAGGGCCGTTTCGTCGCGCCACCTGGTATGGCCATGACCTGACAATCACGCTTGAGGAGAACCGTTTTCGTCCAGAACAGCCCGATCGGGCAGATGTGTTGGTTAGCTTCACCAAAGATCGGATTGAAGTTCCCTGGCAAGCCCCAGACCTTGCACGGGCAGCTGTCAATTCAGCTGATTCACTTGATGTAGGCTCCGGTGGAGGGCAAGATTCTCTTGCCACCAAATCTGAACTCATATCCAAAAAGCCGCCGGCGCTTTAATAATTTAGCTGATACCCCATTTCTGATTGCCAGAAAGCGTGCAAAGCCGCCCATTCCTTGTGTGTTAAGAAAAGCCGCATTATTTGGGCGAATTCGACGCGGAATCGTCATATTTCTGCAATGCTTATTTCCGTTTATCAGGGCTTGCTAAAAAGTTCTGTTTTTCATGTGTTAGGGCAAGGTGTAAGTACTTGTTTACATTGGATTTGATTTAAAAATGTAAACATGGCGCATAAAATCTGAAATGGTAGCGCTAATTACATCAGTGCAGGAGTCGATATCTACTAATGGGATGCGATGTGAAGCGCATTCCATTTGTTCATTTTGGTGGATTCTGGTTGCACCTAAAATCCGGCCATAAGTGTGGCATAGGATTTACGGCAGACGCTTTAGCATCGGTATCTTGATTTCGTTAAATGATGGTACCCCCAACCAGATTAGATAGATAAAATTCAATGCAGGATATTTACACAAAATCTCTCAAAGAAGGCCTCACCGAATTGGAAGGATTGGACCGCGACTACCTTGAAGCATCTCGTCGCCGGCTGTTCCTGATGCCTGAGGCAGAGCGGGAAGCTGTAGCAGAGGAGCACAAGCGCAAAGCAGCGCTCTACTTTGAGCTCTACCGCACCGCACAGAACCTTTCTGTATAAAGGGCTGTGTCTGAAAACAACTTTGTAAGACTGATTCCTGAATCAAGGCCCACAACAGGCATTTCGCCTTCGCTCAGGATCCGGCTTTGTCTCCGTTAGCTGTTGATTTTTCAGGCAAAACCTAGCTACTCATAACGCAGCGACTCAACAGGATCGACGTTTGCAGCTTTGCGTGCCGGGAAGAAGCCGGCGAGTAATCCAATTACTGATAAGATGGCCACCGTGGTCATGGCAATTGGGGTGGAAATTTCAGGGTTGGCCAGGAATTGGAGCGCACCTTCCTTGTTGGGAATGCTTTGTATAGCAGTGACCACGGCATAGGAAAAGAGCAATCCAATAGCGCCACCTGATAGCGCAATCAGCAGCGACTCGAAGATGACCTGCAACTTGATATGATATTTACGAGCGCCGAGAGCCAGTTTGACACCAAACTCTCTCGTGCGCTCTTTTACTGTCACGTACATGATGTTGGCCACGCCAACGCCCGCAAGGAGTAGCGTCAGGCCACCCACTACGCCGAGGAAGATCTGGATCCCGAGAAACACCTTGGCCCCTTCCTTTTCATTTTCGATAAAGTCCCAGATACCCAGTGCGCGTTCATCGCTTGCATCAAATTTGTGCCGTCGACCGAGTACGCGATACAACTCTTCTTTTACAGCCGGCGCAACATCAACGTTACTCGGACGGATCACCATGTGGTTGATGTACCGGTAACCGTAAATCGTTTCAAAAGTCTGTGATGGAATAATGGCGCGGTTGGCGTCAGGGCCATTGTTCATGCTCGTTTGCAGCTTGGGCTGCATAATGCCAATCACAGTGAATGGGAGCCCGTCGAGCAACACTTGTCCGCCTACAGGCTCCTGGTCGCCAAAGAGCCGGCCGGCAATTTCGTCACCAAGAAACAGGACGCGACGCTTCTGTGCTTCATCCTTCATGTTAAGGAAGCGTCCGCCAGCGGCAGGAAACATGCGCCGCATTTCTTCGAATGCCGGGCTCACGCCTTCCATATAGGCAGTGGTTTTGTTTTTACCCACCTGCAGCGATACTCCCCATCGACCATAAGAGACGCTGCCCATATCGATGCCGGGAATGGTTTTCTGTACAAGTGCCAGGTCGTCCCTGCGTAAACGGATGTTTCTGCCTTTGTCGAGGCCTTCATAGGGTAGGCTGGTTTCTCCTCCGTATACCTGAAAGATTTTGTCGCCGGCATTAAGCAGGCCATCTTGCATCGTTTTACCCAATCCTTCGCCAAAGGCAAGCAGCAAAACCACAGAAATGGTGCCCCAGGTGATGGCAAAGATGGTCAGGAACGCGCGTGTTTTCTGCGTGCGCAGGTCATTCCAGAATTCTTGCAGTAAGATCTTCCACATGGGATAGGGGTGTTATGGGTTACCGGTTAAGGTTTCTGGGAATTTTACAGTTTGTTTAGGTCCGCAGGCATTCTACCGGATCCAGTTGGGCTGCTTTGCGTGCCGGGAAGAAGCCGGCGAGTAACGCAATAAACGCGAGCAATGTCATGGTAACCAGGGCAACAAGCGGTGAAAGTTGTGGAATACCCACAAAGTCCTCAATGGGCAGGAACGAGATCCCTTTGATCAGCAGCATGGCCAGCATAAAGCCAAGCGCTGCTCCCATACCCACAATCAGAAAAGTCTCCAGGAAAAACTGGAAAAGGATATCACGGCTTGTTGCGCCAACCGACCGTTTGATCCCAATTTCTTTGGTGCGTTCACGGACAACCACGTACATGATGTTGGCAACCCCAATACCACCTACGGTGAGGGTAAAGCTGCCGATGATGCCCATGAAAATGTTGAACCCGAGGAAGAAGTTTTTCAGGAATACGTCCGCTTCGTTCGTGTCCCACACTCCGAGGGCATCGTCATCATCCGGATTGAATCTGTTGCGCCGGCCCATTACTTCCATTAGCCGCCGTTCAACCTGCGCCGTCATATCCGGATCGCTGGGGCGATAGATGATATTGTTGATGTACCGATCGCCAAACATGGTGCGGTAAGTGCTCGCGGGGATAAACACACGGTCGCTGTCGCGCGAATTGTACGAAGAGTTCTGGGTTTTGGGCTGCATTTGCCCAATGACCGTAAACGGCGTTTCTCCGATCATAACCTGTTGTCCAACGGCAGTTGAATCGCCAAAGAGCAGGTTTTTGATTTCATTTCCCAGCATCACCACACGCCGGCGCTTCTGCATGTCGATTTCGTTTATAAACCGACCGCCGGGTTCAGCTATGATGTTTCGCATATCCGCATACACCGGGTAGATACCGGTGACAGCCGGCGACGTGGCTGACCGCCCTTTGCGAATGGTGGTGTAGTTCAGGTACTCCGGACTAATCTGATAAATTTCAGGAATCTCTGAATCCAGTACGGGGACATCTTCTTCACGAAGATTAATTCGCCGTCCGTCCGGGAAGCCTTCGTAAGGCATGGTTGTGCGACCGCCAAAGACAACGACGATGCCGTCTCCCATGCCGTGCATGTTTTTCTTGGACTGTTTTTCCAGGCCAACCCCAAAAGCGAGCAAAACAACAACAGCCACCGTACCCCAGGTAATCCCGAGGATGGTGAGTGCTGTTCTAAGCTTCTGGGATCTAAGATCCTGAAAGAACTGGGAAAGGGTGGTGAATAGACGCATGTCGAATGCTGATTTTCGCGTGCCGAATGCCAATTGGGTTTAAAAGATGGGGAGCGCCCCGGGCAAGCCACTTGGCGCTTGTTCTTCGCTACTCAATTACTTTTGGTGGCTTCTCACGGACACGTACACCTTCTTCGAGCCCGGACAGCACTTCGATGCTGATGGCATCGCTCAATCCGGTTTCAATAATGCGTTCTTCGAGGGAATTGTCAGCCAGCAGGATATTCACCCGTGCCGTATCGTTGGCAAAGTCGATCACGCGTTCTGGAATCAACAATACCTGCTCGCGTTTCTCGATAATGATTTCTGCGTTGGCTGAGTAGCCAGCGCGGAGAATCACTTCTTTCGGATTCCCTTCTGGCATGAGCAGGTCCTTTTCTGTAGCGCTCAGGATTTCAAGCTCAACCGGGAATACCGTTGAATTGTCTTCTTTTTCAGCTTTGAGCCAAATTTTAGCAAGAATGCCGGCGACTGTTGCGCTTGGCAGGGCGCCTACCTTGATGTCGGTATTCATGCCTTCCTCCAGCCGGCCTACGTCAATTTCGTCTACGGTGCCCCGGAAGATCAGGTCGTCCATGTTTGCCATGGTCATCAATACCGTACCCTCCTGGAAGGAGGTCAGCGGGACAATGTTGTCACCGATTTCAACCATTTTGTCGAGAATAAACCCGCTCACAGGCGCCCGAACAACAGATTCGAATACACCTTTTTCTGTTGATACCTGTCCCTTTTTCAAGAGCTCAAGAGCTTCCTGTGCCATCTGAACCTGCAACTTGGCTTCGTCGTAGCTCCGCGCGGCGCGCTCATAATCCTGGTTGGAAATGAGTTGCTTGTCGTGCAGGGCTTTCTGGCGGTCATATTCCATTTTCAGGTTGCGCACTTCAAGCTCGCGTAATTCAATTTGCCGCTCTGCGTCAACGAGCTCTTTGGGGGTCGGCGTTGGCCTGATTTCGAGCAGCGGGTCGCCGGCGCGGACAAAGTCACCTACATCAGCAAACTGGCGCTTGGCAACACCTGAGAATTGAGATTTTACGCTGACTTCTACCCGTGGCTCAATGGTGCCAACAGCCAGCGCTTTGTCTACGATATCACCGCGCTCAACGGTGATGTGGGGAATTTCTTCTTCGCCGTCCTTGTTGTTATTGTTGTAAGCATAAACAGATGCGGCCGCGATGGCACCAACAACAAGCAGGGTAAGTACAATTTTGCCTGTACGCTTCATACTGATCTCGGTGGAGGTTGGGGTGATAGCGCGCTCCGGGGTTCAGAGAGCGGGCTTTTTGTATCAGTTTTGAAGCCTATACGGCTGCTGCAGAAAAAGTGTTACGCTGTAGTGCTATGTTTTTAGCAGCCCTGGATCTACCTCACCACACCAGTACATGAAATCACCCCGCTTCGATTTTTGCTATAATCCCGAGGTGGTGGCGCTTGTGGTTTTGCATAAATCGCAGCCATTCCAGTGCTGTCAGTGGCCCAAAAAAGAGGTGCGGGAAAAGGCGCGGGATTCCTTCGAGTTCATCAAGCAGCGGTTCTACACGTGTGATTGCTTTGGTCATGCGGCCCCAATCCCGTTTGAGGAGTCCATGGTCCAAATTGTCTGGTGGTCGGACTTGCTCGGGCGCAGTTCGTCCTCCTGGCACTTTCCCTTCATAGATCACTTGCAACCGTTCCGGAATGCCTGCTAATGTGTCGTCACCCAGCCGGCCGCTGTGTAATCGCTCGATCAGTCGGGGGATGGAGCCGTGCGCGAGCGCCAGATGGTACAGGTGATGCCCGATAGACCAGCCCGAAACTGCTGCTTTTACCTCGAATAATTTTTCTGCTGGCCACGCCACGTAACCGGCGCCTTGCTCTACCAGGGATTGCAGGGCTGCATAATTCTCGTGCGGTTCCAGACTCGGATCATATGCCATAGCTACGCTCAGTTCTTCTTGATCTATTAGGTTAGCTCGCGCTTCCAGTTTACGCGAATCAGCGCAGGGAAAATATCGAATGTGCCACTGAATAACACCTCTGATAAAAAATTATCCTCCGGCTGCAACTTCTTTATTGTACTCCTGTACAACCGTTGACAAAGTGTCAATGAGTTGATTCGGAGTAACCTGTAAACCCATGTTAATGTCTACCCTTGAGCGCCGGCAAGAAGAGAAAGAACAGCGTCGAAATGATATTATCGATGCTGCTGAGGTTGTGTTCGCGCAAAAGGGTGTTGACAAGGCAACCATGGCTGATGTGGCAAAAGAAGCGCGGTTGAGCCGAGGTTTGATTTATTTTTATTTCAAAGATAAAGAAGATCTGTATCTGGCTATTATGGTACGCGCATCGCGCGGATTGCGGGAGGCTTTTGAACAGGCAGTTACAGATGAGATGCGGGGATTCGAAAAAATTACGGCGATGGGGCGTGCTTATGTGCGTTTTTCCAAAGAGCAGCCGGCCTACTTCCATGCGTTAACCGAGTTTGAGACCCGCACCATTAACTTTGAAGAGCCTATCGAGAGCGAAGTCGCCTGCCTGGCTGAGGGTAATAAAGTGCTTGAACTGATGGCACGCGTAATTGCTGAAGGGATGCAGGATGGGTCAATTCGTCAAGATATTGGTGATCCGATGAAAGCCAGTGTTTGCCTCTGGGGATTCACACATGGGATCATTCAAATTGTGGCAAAAAAGCAAGACATGTTCACGCATGTACTGCAGGTTGATCCGGATGCATTGATTACACAGGCGTTTGATATGATGGAACGCTCACTGGCATCTTAAAAAATTTGTCCTACCCGTTGACAAAACGTCAATAACTGATGAAACGTCAAGAATTAATGATTTGCTTATATAGAACAGGCCGCCCACTGGCTTTTAGCATCTGGTTTGCGGGCCTCTTTGTATACACTTTTTTGTTCACGGCACCGGCTGTTTATGGACAAGAAAGTCCACTTGATGACTACTTACGCGAGGGGTTAACCAACAACCTGTCGCTCCAGGAACAGCAATTCGACGTTGAAAAGAGTTTTCGCGCGATGGATGAAGCCCGTGGCCTCTTTTTTCCTGAAGTGAGCATCGAAGCACGTTACTCACGCGCCGGCGGCGGGCGGCAGATTTCGTTTCCTGTAGGCGACTTGCTCAACCCGGTTTATAATACGCTTAACGACATGCTGTCGCAGCAGGGAGAGCTCCCAATCTTTCCACAACTGGAAAATCAGGATATCGGATTTTTGCGGGATCGCGAACAGGAAAGTAAAATCCGATTGATTCAACCGCTGTTCCAGCCGGCTATTCTACATAACTATCGGTTGCAGCAGCATTTGCTGGGTTCGCAAGAAGCTGCACTGGATGCCTACAAGCAGTTGCTGATGCGCGATATAAAGGTGGCCTATTACAACTACTTGAAGGCTGAGAAAGCCACAGGGATTCTTGATGCTGCCCGTGACCTCGTGGATGAAAACCTGCGGGTTAACGAACGGCTTGTTGAATACGACAAAGCAACCCAGGATGCCGTTTATCGCGCACGGGCTGAGATGCTGGCTGTAGCCCAACAGCAACGAGAGTCGGTGAAGAACAAGGATCTGGCGCAGTCTTATTTCAATTTCTTGCTCAATCGGCCATTTGAAGAAAACATTGATCAGGCAGATGAGGGCCTGTTGATGGCTGCTGTGGAGGCGCCGGCCGCGCGGCTGATTCCTGCTTCTGCTACCGTTACTACACCGTCAGCCCAGGCAGCTTTCACCCGGCTTGCGCTGCAAAACCGCTATGAGCTAAAACAACTTGAAGCCGCCATCAGCGCTTCGAATGCTGCGGTGAACATCTCAAAAAGTGATCTGCTGCCCGGCGTTGCGTTTGCACTCGATCTTGGGATCCAGGGATCTTCTTATGGTTTTGCCGGCGACCAGTCCTTTTACATGGCCTCGGTGGTATTTAGCTGGAAATTGTTCAATGGCTTCCAGAACCGCAACCGGATACAACAGGCGCGCATCGAAAGCCAAAAACTTACTACGCAGCACGAGGCGCTGCAACAGCAGATCAAACTGCAGGTGCAGGAAGCGTTCGACAATCTTGAGGTTGCCCGCGAGTCGTATTTGACGGCACAACAGCGGTTGACAGCTTCTTCGGAAGGGTACCGGCTGGTTTCTCGGCGGTACGACGAGGGGATGGCCAATCAGGTAACGTTCCTTGACGCACGTACCACGCTTACCGAAGCAGAAATCAACCTCAACCTCACACGCTATGACGTTCTGATCCGCATGGCGGAATTGGAATATGCGGTCGCTGTAAACCAGGCCCCGGAATCGGCCAACCCCTAATCACCTTTCTATATAAATTGCCAACCCATACCATCATGAAAACCCTGGTCAATCTCATACATCGCGTATCTGGTCTTCCAAAAAACCACGCTGCTCATTTGACGGCTAGACAATCTTGGACTGTTGCTGTAGTACTGATTGTACTCGGTGGCAGTTTTGCTGCGGGTTGTGGTCAGGATGTGGATGCCGGTGCTACTGCTACAACTGTTGCACCAGTAAACATCTTTGTCCAAGACGTGAGCAAGGAAAAGCGTGCACTACCCATTCGTTCGAGCGGCCGGCTGGCAACCAAGGCTGAAGTTCGGTTATCCTTCAAAATTGGCGGGTATATCGAACGGGTTTTTGTGGATGAAGGCCGGCGTGTGAAAAAGGGGACCCGCCTGGCGCGACTCAACCTGTCTGAAATTGATGCGCAGGTCTTACAGGCAAAAAGCGGGGTAGAAAAAGCCACCCGCGATCTGGAGCGAGCTGAAGGTTTGTACACAGACTCGGTAGCGACCCTGGAGCAGGTACAAGATGCGCGCACGGCCCTGGATGTGGCTGCTGCAAATCTGAAAATTGCCGATTTCAACCGGGCGTACGCAGAAATCTACGCGCCGGCGAGCGGCCGCATCTTGAAACGCACAGCTGAAGCGGGTGAATTGGTGGGTCCCGGACAACCGATTTATCTCTTTGGCGCGGATCGGGGTGGATGGGTTGTCCGCGTCGGCTTGGCCGATCAAGACATTGTTAAGCTGGCCATTGGCGACTCAGCATCGCTGTCGTTTGATGCTTATCCGGATGAGCAGTTCAAAGGGACGGTGACGGAGCTTGCGGATGCAGCTGATCCGATGAGTGGTACCTTCGAAGTAGAAATTGCGGTCAACGACCCGATGAATCTGCTCAAGTCCGGGTTTATTGCACGCGTAGATGTTTATCCATCTCGGGGTGAATCGCTGTACTTCTTGCCCATCGAAGCCCTGGTTGAAGGAAATGGCGAAGAGGGGATTGTGTATGTGTACGACGAGAATGAAAACAAGGCGCGAAAAATTCCTGTGCAAATTGAGCGGATGCTGGATGCCGAAATTGCTGTGTCTGGCGATCTTGGCGGATACACGCAAATCGTTACGGAAGGTGCGGCTTTTATAAACGGTGACGGCCCTGTCCGGGTGATGCCGGCCACAGAGTAGCCGTTTGCCATTTCCCAAATTGTGCACGCCAGATTGTGCCGGCCCATTCATATAACGACAACTTTTGCAGATAAAGCACCATGAGACTGCCCGCTCTTGCAATACAAAATTACCAGTTTACGATCATCATGGTATTGCTCCTTTCCCTGGTGGGATTGGTGAGCTTCCTGACGATGCCACGTTCTGAAGACCCGCCCATTGATGCGCCGGGTACCCGTATTCTTGTTGTCTACCCGGGCGCTAGTCCGGAAGACATTGAGAGCCTTGTGATTGACCCGATTGAGGAGGCCGTCAACGCATTGGATGATCTGAAAGAAATCCAGTCAACGGCACAGAATGGTCTTGGTGATATTGTAGTAGAATTTATCGCCAGTGAAGACCCCGATGATACGTACGATGAAGTTAACCAGGCGGTCAATGGTATCCGCGACAATTTGCCGGCTGGTATCCTGGCGATCGAAACGTTGAAGTTCTCAACGGCGGATGTCATCATAATGCAGATTGCGCTGATGTCGGAGCAGGTAAGCTACACCATCCTCGAAAAGGAGGCTGAAAAACTGGAGCGGCAGTTCGAACGCGTTTCGGGCGTGATGCAGGCGGATATCTGGGCCTTCCCGGAAACGGAAGTACGCGTATCGCTGGATCTGGAAAAAATGAAAGAAATGCGCATTTCGATGGACCAAATCATCGGTGCGGTACAGTCGAGTAGCCAGAACATCCCCGGCGGCAGCGTAGACCTTGGTGCCCGCCGGTTCAACATTCAGACAAGCGGTGACTATGAATCACTCGACGACATCCGGCAAACCATCGTTGCCACAAACGGTCAGCGGGTTGTTTACCTGAATGATATCGCGGATGTTGATTTTGACTATGAAGATGACACGTACCGCGGGCGCTACAATGGCCGGCGCAGTGTGTTTGTGACTGTTGCCCAGCGCACCGGGACCAACATCTACGATGTGAAGGCCGGCCTCGATGAGGCGCTAGCATCCTTTGGCGCACAATTGCCAGAAGGCGTCGAAATGGAAACGGTATTCGATCAGTCCGTTGGAGTAACGGAGCGTGTCAATGGCTTCTTTAATAACCTGTTTCAGGGCGTGTTACTTGTTGGGCTCGTCATCCTGCTAGCGCTTGGCGTCCGGGCTTCCGGTATCGTAGTTCTGGCTATCCCGGTATCAATTCTGATTGCGATTGGCTGGCTGGATTTTTCGGGGTATGGGATCCAGCAGATGTCGATTGTCGGGTTGGTGGTGGCCCTTGGGTTATTGGTTGACAATGCTATCGTCGTGACCGAGAATGTGGCGCGTTACCGTAAACAGGGACTGGATGGATTTGAGGCCGCGCTCAAAGGCACAAAAGAAGTTGGCTGGGCCATTATGGCTGCCACCGTTACCACGGTGCTTTCCTTTTTGCCGATTGTGCTGATTCAGAATGACAGCGGCGACTACATCAGAAGCATGCCAATGACGGTGATCTTTGCGCTGATTGCGTCGCTGTTTGTGTCGTTGACCATGACACCCTTTTTATCGAGTCGACTACTCCGGAATCAGGCAAAAACTACCCGCAAGCCAGTATTGCAAGGCGTGTTAGCGCGACTCGTGGCGGGACCGTACCGGCGGGTTTTGCGTGGCGCCATAAAGCGGCCGTTTGTGGTGCTTGTGCTAGCATTTACAATTTTTGCCGGCAGTCTCATGCTCTTCCCACTTGTTGGCGTTTCCCTGTTTCCGAAAGCGGAAAAACCGCTGTTCTATATCAACATAGAAATGTCTGATGGGGCAACGCTCGACCATACAGATGCGGCAGTGCGTACCGTGGAAGAGATATTGGCGACGCAAGACGAGGTGGTGGGGTATGCCTCGAATATCGGCAACGATAACCCCCGTTTCTATTACAACGTATTACCACGCGGCAAGAAGAGTAACATCGGGCAGGTTTTGGTTTCCGTTGAGAGCCTGGACAAAGTGCCGGGATTGATTCGGCGGTTGAAAGGCGAATTTGCTGAAGTCACCGGGGCAGATATCGATATCCTCGAACTGGAAAATGGGCCGCCCATTGAAGCACCTATCGCGATCAAGGTGATTGGGCCGGACAATGAGGTGATAAAACGGATTTCAGGGGATCTCGAAAACATAATGCTGGCCACTGAGGGCACAGAAAATGTTAATAATCCGCTGCGTTCCAATAAAACAGACCTACACGTTCGCATCAATCGCGACAAAGCCGGCTTGTTGGGTATTCCACTTGTAGAAATCGACCGTACCGTGCGTGCCAGCATGGCTGGGCTACCTGTGGGCACGTACCGGGATCCGAGTGGCGATGAACATAACATCGTAGCGCGTCTGCCTTTGGACGATCGTCCGGGGATGGAAGATTTCGACCGAATTTCTGTGACGTCGTTTATGGGAGCCAGCATTCCTTTGCGTCAGGTTGCTGATGTAGAACTGGAAGCCGTGCCTACCCGGATCGACCACTTCAATCTGGAGCGTACAGCAACAGTGACGTCGTATGTACAGGAGGGGTATTCTGATTTTGAGCTAACGGCCCAGATTTTGGAGGATGTTGAAGCGTACGATTGGCCGGTTGGCTATCGCTATTA
Organism: Bacteroidota bacterium; assembly: GCA_039111535.1. Lineage (NCBI taxonomy): Bacteria > Pseudomonadati > Bacteroidota > Bacteroidota bacterium. Next base: position 27,252 of record JBCCIM010000054.1, read on the forward strand.
CGTGGCAGGAAAGCAGGAGGCACAGCAGGAAAGCTTTGGCGGGATGGCCTCAGCGCTGGTTGTGGCACTGCTGGGTATTCTGGGCGTTCTCGTTCTCCAGTTCCGGTCTTTCAGTCAGCCCCTTATCATCATTGTAGCTGTACCGCTGGCTATCATCGGATCCATCCCGGCGCTGTTGATCACGGGTTTTACGTTCAGCTTCTCCGCATTTATTGGGCTGACCAGCCTGGTTGGGATTGTTGTTAACAACTCGATCATACTGGTGGACTATGCTAACAAGTTAATTGCTTCGGGTAAATCTGTAATAGAAGCAGTTGTCGAAGCAGGCGAAACGCGGTTTAGTCCGATTATTCTAACTTCGCTAACCACCATTGGGGGCCTGCTCCCGCTTACTCTTACCAACTCTACCATGTGGAGCCCAATGGGATGGGTGATCATTGGCGGTCTGGTGGCTTCAACAGCGCTAACGTTGATTGTTGTGCCGGTGTTGTACAAGCTCTTCACGCCCCAGGTTAAGGTTGAAAGTTAAACGGTAAAGGTTGAAAGCTGCGTACAGTTGACGTGCAGCTTTCAACCTTTAACCCGGCGTGACATAAATGACATGATTTCCAAACAGAATATTAGCAATAGTTGCTAGGCTGAGGGGAGGCTTTTTTGTATCTTGCATTCAGAATCAGCGCGACGCACGTCATTCGCATTTTCAAATCTTTTCAGAAACTGATTCAATCGTCAGTTCACCAGCGGTTCTTTTTGGATCGAATATTGACACCTAGACAATTCTCATAACCATGTAGCCGTCCACCTTCTTTGTGGATGATTTTTGTGCCTGTACCAGCACTGTGCAGCCAGTACACTGTACGCACAAGCCGGCCCTTCGGGTGTCGGTGAAATCTCGCAGTTGATGTATCGAGACGAAAGCCGAGATTGAAAGCCTCCAACTTATGCAAAACCCTAATTCAGATCAGAATTATCTGCCTGTCTATACCAACCAGGTAGCTTACGAAGGTGACTTATTACCCGAAAGTGGCGCAGGATTTCCTGGATATGGCTCCGAGCCCGTTGTTGAAGAGTCTCAGTTCAAAGAACTGATAAACTTATTGTATGCGGGTCGGTGGTTGATCTTGGGCGCGTTTCTGATCGTAATGGCTGCAACAGCCCTCTATACGTTTACCCGCGTACCTGCCTACCGGGCACACAGCCTCGTGGTTTTAGACAAGCGGCTGGCCCCAGATCTGAAAGACGCCCTTGAGGCAGGGCCACATTCGAACGGTTCCTCGAGTCGGTCGGTGGATACAGAAGTTTACGTATTACAGCGTTCCCTGGGGGTGTCGCGCCGGGTTAGCGCCCGTTTACAGGAGTTGGGCCGCGATCCTGAAACAGGAAATGCGCTACCTTTGCTTGCAAAAGGCCTTAGTGTGGACCATTTGGCAGAGGTTATTCAGTATCAGATTGAGGTCAGCAGGGAGCAGGTGGAAGACGTGTTGCGGATTTCAGCCATTTCGGTTGATCCTGGAGAAGCAAGGCTATTGGCCGATTTGTATGCAGCTGAATTTGTAGAGCATGCATTGGGGCGTAGTCGTTCCCGGCTGGCAGCAACGCGATTCTTCCTGGAAAATGAAGCCGGCAAACGGCAAGATGAACTGAATACGCTGGAAGAGCAGATGCGGCAGTTCATGGCTCAAAATCGAGGCATTATCCTCGCTGATGGTACAGCAAACCTGGTTTCGCAAGTGGCTGAACTGGAGGCCTTGCGTGATGAGATTGTACTGGAAGCCAGAATGAAGCAGGTTGTACGGGAAGATTTGCTTGCGTCTATCCAGTCAATGCAGCCGCAACTTGCCACGCATGTGTCTGCCAATGTGCCGGCAAAAATTGAATCCGTTCAGGCTTCCATTGCTGAGCAAGAGGGAACGCTTGAACAAATTTATCGCCAGAATCCCGAATTAAGAAACCTTACAGGGGCAGGACAGCCGGCTGCAATTATCTCTCATAAAAATGAAATTGCGCGGTTGCAGAACGTACTTGTCGATTTAACAGAGCAATATATCCAGCAAGTAGTGACCTTTGGTGAGGCATCAGCCGAGAGCCCGGAGGGCACACTGGCAGCATTTGGCCGGCTTCGTCGTGAACTAGCAAATGAAGACATCGAAATTGGCCGGCTCAACGCCCGGGTTGATGTGGTAAACAAGCACCTCGCCACTTTTCAGCGTCAGCTTGAAGGGTTGCCGGCCCAGACGATTCGACTTACGCAATTGCAGCGCCAGATTAATACTACGGAGCGTGCATACCTCTTGCTGAGCGAAAAGCTCGAAGATGTACGTATTTCGGAAGAATCAGAGCAGGGCTACGCAGAGATTGTGCGCAAAGCAGCGCTCCCTTTTAAACCCGAATTTCCGAACAAACCGAAAAGCATGATTTTGGGGGCGTTGGTCGGTTTGCTAATTGGACTTGGGCTTGCTGTAATTCGCCAGCAAATCTACAAAAACACCATGGTCACGCCAGACGATGTACGCAAGTTGGGGTATGCCTTGATTGGCGTTATTCCGAGCATGCGTGACTTTGTGAAGCAGCAGTATCGTGGTGTGAAGCTTGTTGAGCACAACGGGTATCTGAATGATAGTTGCCTTATTTCTCTTCAGCCGGCTTCTTCATTTGTTGTGGATGCTTACAGGCGCGTTCGAATGAACATTCTAGGGGCACAGGGAGAAACTGCAGTACAAAGCTTGCTGGTTACAAGTCCGAACCCCGAAGAGGGAAAAAGTATTACAGCGCTCAACCTGGCTATTGCGAGTGCGCAGGCGGGGCAGCGTACGGTTATTGTAGATACTGACCTTCGCCGGCCATCGATCCATGCTAAACTAGGCATTGATGCTGATCCTGGTATTACACACATGATTAATGAGCGGAAGCTTCAGTTTCGTAAAGCGCTCGGGCATGTGGACAACCTGTATGTGTTAACTGCCGGCGCACCAACTGATGACGCCGCTGACGTGGTTGCTTCCAAAGAAATGCCGCAGCTTATCCATGAGTTGAAGCGCCTGTTTGACATGGTAATTCTTGACTCCCCCCCTTTCATGCTGGTCTCAGATCCTTTGATGTTATCTGCCATGTGCGACGCCACCGTTATCGTTGCGTCTGCAGGCAAAACCCGGGCTGAAGACTTGCACCAGGGTATGCACGAATTGCAGAAAACTGGAGGCCGTGTGCTGGGTGTTTTGTTGAACGAGTTTAACCCGGTGGGGCTTTATAGTACAAGAACCAAATACAAGTATTATCGTTATACAAACCACTACGCTACTCAAATGCAGGCTGATCCAGTGCTGCAGTCGTAACATATTGTAAATAAACTGTTTGTGCCTCAGTATACGGCGATCTTTGTATGTCCATTTGACGCATAAACAGACAGTGCAGTAAAAGCATATCACCAGGTGCCATTCCCCCCGTTCATGGTGTCTTTGTTGGTGCTTTGCAGGCTTAGCATTTCGGTGCAACGGCCTGGGAACTGACAGAGGCTGTACCAGCGCTTTGACGCATATAACGTGTAACCGTAAGTCACCATTCTTTTTCGGATTACATGGGCGGAAATAGCGTAACAAACGAGGCGATGGCATCCCGCCGGCTTTACAGATACACCCGCTCTCTCTGGGGAATCTTGTCAGGCAAAAAACACATCTGTACCGACGCGTAATCAGGGCCAGCAATAGGGCCGGCTACGTGTTCTCTTCTAGCATTCTTAGCCCGTGCTCCATAACCAATACTGGTTCATCAGCACCATGTCTATTCACGGCATGTGACTGATGTGGCGGAGCCGTGTCGAAAAATAGTGTCGGTTCAAATTGTAGCGTTTTTTGCTTCCAATGCCTACAGACATGTCTATGCAAAGCTGGCGGGTTTTTTACACAGCACCGCGTGCCGAGAAAAAATGCGAGGCGCGGATGCTCGAACAGGGCATCGAGGTTTTTCTGCCGAAGATAGCGGTTGACCGAAAATGGAAAGACCGCACAAAACGCGTTGAAGAACCTCTCTTTCGAAGTTACATCTTTGCGCACGTTACGGAGCAAGATCGGGTGCGTGTTTTGCAAATGCAGGGTATCGTGCGGACGCTTGCATTTGGCGGCAAGCTGGCGGCAATGACTGCTGATGAAATTGAGCAATTACGGTTGACGCAGGCAGATAAAAGCCGGCTGACGCTCCTGGAGCAATGGCGTCCGCCCGTTGGCGCAATCATCCAGGTAAGTGACGGCCCTTTTGCAGGACTCAAAGGCGAAGTGCTGCAGCAGCGCGGACATGCTTATGTAGTTATTCGTATTGCAGCCTTGCGACAAGCGGTTAAAGTGAACATCCCGCTTGCCTGGGTAACGTCTACAGAACAGTTGGGCGCCTATCCTCGAACGGCGCTATAAATCAATCCCCCATTCTACTCAGATTGATAAGACATTGCATACATGTTCTGCCAGTTGTGGGTTACCACATCGTGCAGCGGGTCGTGTGCTGTTAAAGATATACCATGTTTGATACCCTGAATAAGTTACGCGTTATTCTCACCCGGCGCGAAGGTCGTACCTTTTGTGTGTTGCTGGTAGTCATCGTGTTCATGGGCCTTTTTGAATTGGCCGGCATCGCATCGATTATGCCCTTCATGAAACTGGTTTCTCAGCCCGATGCTATAGCGGAGAGCGCGTGGTTGATGAAGGCGTATACCTTTTTTGACTTTAGCAGCGAGCGACAGTTTTTGTTTGCACTGGGGCTTACCGTGCTATCTCTGCTCACGCTGGCGAATATGCTCACTGTGGTCACACTGTGGCTGCAGCACAAATTTGCCTGGAGCAGTGCACATTCCATTGCTACACGTTTGCTAAAGAAATATCTGCACCAGCCTTACGGGTTCTTTCTCAGCCAGAATACGTCTCAAATGGCGAAGCAAATTCTGAGCGAGACCAATGAGCTGGCGAATGGCTTCCTGCTGTCACTGGCTGTATTAATTGCTAAATCGTTTGTCGCATTTGTGATTTTTGCACTCCTGGTGCTGGTGGATCCGTATCTGGCTGTGATGATGTTTGTCATTTTTGGCAGCATCTACGCGGTGATGTATACAGGACTTCGAAAATATCTCACCCGGCTCGGAGAAATCAGGTTTGGAGCCAACGAGCAGCGCTTCAAATCTGCGAGTGAGGCTTTTGCCGGCATCAAAGTGGTCAAGATGAGTGGGACGGAAGCCTTCTTTGCCAACCGTTTTGCGACGGCGTCTTCCTTGTTCTGCAAGGTGGAGCCCAAGCGCGAGGCGTCGTTTGTAATACCCGTTTATTTTGTGCAAACGCTTGCGTTCGGCGCAATTCTGGTCTTTATCCTCTACCTGTTGTCGACAGGCCGCGGATTGCAGGATGTTATTCCCCTGTTGTCGTTGTACGCATTGGCCGGCTACCGTTTGTTGCCGGCATTGCAGCAGGTATACAGCTCGCTAGCAAAAATTCGTTACCAGAAACCCATTGTTGATACCATCTGTGGTGTCTTGCATGCATATTCTAGTACATTCATGTTCCAATCTGCCACACCGTCCTATGCCTATGGCTATGCCCCAAACTTGCACAGCCATAAATGCAGACAAAGAC
>JBCCIM010000055.1 GCA_039111535.1 Bacteroidota bacterium
CCAGAGTACGCCGTAATCGGCCGGGTGGCGCGTCGCCTGTGGGCCAAGGCGCTCAAGCACCTGTACGGGGCAGATGAGCGGGCGCAAAAGCTGAAGTATCACATTCAGACCAGCGGCCGGTCGCTCCATGCGCAGGAGATCAGCTTCAACGACATCCGCACGACGTTGCAGGCGCTAACCGCCATCTACGACAACGCCAATTCGCTCCACACCAACGCCTACGACGAGGCGATCACCACCCCGACCGAAGAATCGGTGCGTCGGGCGATGGCGATCCAGCTGATTATCAATAAGGAGTGGGGCTTGGCGTACAACGAAAATCCGATCCAGGGAGCGTTTGTGATCGAGGAGTTGACCGACTTGGTGGAAGAGGCGGTTTTGCAGGAGTTTGAGCGTTTAACCGAACGAGGTGGCGTATTGGGTGCGATGGAAACGATGTACCAGCGGAGCAAGATTCAGGAGGAGTCGCTCTACTACGAGACGTTAAAGCACAATGGGGATTACCCGATTATCGGTGTGAATACGTTCTTGGTCTATATCTAACCTTTGTTGAGCTAAAAAAGCTGGTATGTCACAATTCAGTTATGGCCAGTATTGTCCACTTGCACATGCGCTCGATACACTCGGAGAGCGCTGGACGCTGCTGATCATCCGTGAGCTGATGCACGGCCCTCGCACCTACAAACTGTTGCTACAAAACTTGCCCGATATGGGGGCCATCAGTTTGTCGCGCCGGCTAGGAAAACTGGAACGCAGTGGCATTGTACAGCGAGAGATGCAAGAACCTCGGGCGGCGGATGAGCCGTATTCGCTCACAACAAAAGGCCACAAACTGATCCCGCTATTGGTCGATCTCGCAGCATTTGGACTTGAGTCGCTGGACCTACCCGCTGCCTACGAAGTCTATTCTCCCCTCTGGTCTTTGCTCGAGTTGCATGCCCGGTTTAAGCCTGCCCTTGCAAAAGAGTTGAACATGATGTTCGAACTGCGCATTGACAGTGAAGCACACCATGTGGAAATCAGTCAAGGGGTTGTTAAAACGCATGCAGGTCCTGCCCCTTCCCCGTTGTTTGTAATTACCACAGACGCGGCCAGTTTTATTTTGATACTGCGGGGGATTCTGCCGATACGCGAAGCCATTCAGATTCGCCGGCTTGATATTGATGGCAGCCTGGCAGCGTTCTCGCGGACGCTGGATATCTTTGGGCTGCGCGCGCCTGTCCTTGAAGCCCCCAAACAGCCAAAGAACGGCGCTGTTGATGGACAGGCCAATGCGCCCAAAATTGAGATGTATCCCGCCCGTTAGAAGCATCCAGAAAGCCACCCGACCAGCCTTCTAATTCTTATTTCAGGAATAAAAGGCGAAACACAACAGCTTCCACATGCTACAAGCATGTTATACCCGCCCACGCTGGCCCCTTACTAAAGAATATTTGCAGAATGAGAACAGTGCGTGCTACACGGTATGTGACGCCTCTTCGGGAAGGGGGCTCGTTGCCAGCTATTGTGGAGGCTGATGACGACGGCACGTACGTGCTTAAATTCAGGGGCGCCGGCCAGGGGCCGCGTGCGCTTGTCGCGGAACTGATAGCAGGAGAACTGGCCCGAGCAGCCGGCTTGCCAGTCCCCGAAATTGTATTTATCGAACTCGATATTGAGCTGGCCCGCACCGAGCCCGACCAGGAAATCCGAGACCTGATCAAAGCCAGTGATGGGCTAAATCTGGCACTCGATTACCTGCCGGGATCGCTGACCTTTGACCCCGTTGTTGATCAGACTGATGCCCACCTGGCATCTGCCATTGTTTGGTTTGATGCCTTCGTCACGAACATTGACCGCACGGCCCGCAATACCAATATGCTCATGTGGCACAAACAGCTCTGGCTCATTGATCATGGGGCTGCGCTGTATTTTCATCACGCATGGGACAATTATCAGGAACGCAGTAAAGATGCATTTTCTGCTATAAAAAACCACGTTTTGCTGCCGTCTGCCAATGCCCTTGAAGACGCCGGCCGGCGCATTAGTGCCAAGCTTACAGAAGAGGTTGTTCGAGATATTGTGGCGCTTGTGCCGGCAGCCTGGCTCACTGGCGATTCGCCGTTTGCTGACATAGCTGCGCACCGGGAAGGATATGTAACGTATCTGCTAAACCGCCTGTCCCCACCATTTAACTTTATGGAGGAGGCTGCCCGTGCCAGAGCAACGTCTGTATGATTATGCCATTATCCGGGTAATGCCCCGGGTAGAGCGAGAAGAGTTTATAAACGCCGGCGTTATTTTGTCGTGTAATGCGCATCGCTTCCTCAAAGCCACCATTGCCCTCGATCCTGATCGCCTCATCGCGCTGGATCCCAACGTTGATTTGGATATGGTTAACGCGCACTTGCGTGCCATAGAAAAGATCAGTGCCGGTGACCCGGATGCGGGGCCTATTGGGCAATTACATCGCCGCGAGCGCTTTCACTGGCTTGTTGCTCCTCGGAGCACCATGATTCAAACCTCGCCTGTGCATACGGGCCACTGTACAGATCCTGAGCAAGCCCTGGCACACCTCGTAGACAAAATGGTCCGGTAACAATCTACAGACGCTAGTCGTCAGTGTTTTCTACAATGCCGTTTTTCCACGCCCAGGCTGTTACCTCAGCACGGGTATTGAGCTCCAGCTTCATGTAGATGTTACTGACGTGCTTTTTTACAGTACTCTCGGCGATAAACAGCTCTTCGCCAATTTGCATGTTATTGAATCCTTTGGCGATGAGCTGAAGCACTTCGAGTTCACGCCGGCTGAGTTGCTGCAATGAGCTGTCAACTTTGCGGCTTGGCCCACGGCGCTGCTTCATGAGCGCTGCAGCCACTTCCCGGCTAAGCCAGCCCTCTTCACCTTTAGAAACCCCACGCACTGCGGCAACGATAGTATCCAGCGATTCACTCTTGGTGAGGTAGCCGGCCACAGCGCCGCTTTCGAGCAATTTGGTGATATACTCAGGATCCTCGTACGCGCTGAGCACGAGCACGCGAATGGCTTCGCCGTCTTCCTGAAGTTTTGTTGCCACTTCCAAACCCGTCATCTCGGGCATTTCCATATCCAGGACAAGCAGATGGGGTTGCAAGGCCTTTGCCAACTTCAGGGCTTCCCTCCCGTCACTGGCTTCTCCAATTACCGTAATATCCTCTTCCTGCTCCAATCGGGCCCGCATGCCGGCGCGTAACGGAGGGTGGTCGTCAGCCAGCAGCACCTTTATTGGTGCAATTGCCTTTTCTGTGTACATAATTTATCAGTCTGGTCGCACTGCCTGCAAGATACAAACTATTTGGCAGAACTCCTCTGTGTTGTGGGCTTAATGAAATACAACGATGGCTTTGGTGGTAACCATCCATCTTTATATAGTGCGAAAAATCTGATTGAATTACGACAACTTGACCCGCTTTAACCTAAAAAGAAAGGCCATCCCTACCTAAGGATCGCCTTTCTAGTTTAATCATTGGACTCAGACCAACAGCCCTATAAGCGCAATTTCTACTCTTCCATTGCGGCGTCCGCCTCATCTTCTGTTTCAACAAAGGTATTCCCCACCAATTCCAGCACAATACGATCTGCATCGTATATATCATCCAGCACTTCGAGGATACCGCGTGCATCTACAGAAATAGCGCGCGCCGTTTTGTCGCGGTAGACATATTCATTGGGGAGCGACTCGACATTCCCGTCGAAAATCAAACCGACCAACTCCAGGTTGGCGTTTACCAGGGGTGAACCCGAGTTGCCGCCTGTAATGTCATTTGTTGATACAATGTTGAGGGGGGTTGCAAGATCAAAGCCAGTCGGCCGTTCCCGCCAGCGCTCAGGTAAATCCCACTCACTGCCCGACCCATAAGTAAAGAAATGGTCGTACAGCCCATAAAATGTGGTTTTGTACGGTGCAACGGTCCCATTGTAATTGTACCCTTTAACCACACCATCAGACAACCGTAGCGAGAATGTGGCATCGGGGGGAATGTCTTCACCCAGCACATCCAGGCGCGCGCGCGCTAGCCGGGCACTCAGGTTTTCTTCCCGATCTGCAAAACTGCCATTTTGTTGGCCAAGCGTAAAGTACAGGGGGCCTAACGCATTGATAATGGGCACTGCAGCATCTTTGCTAGACAAAAAGCCACTGTCAAGCAATGCATAAAATGCACTGGAATCGGTCAACGCTGTGCTATCGACCAGCGTTGTCGCCAACTCTTCCGGGGTTTTGCCCTGCAAGATTCCACGCAACGTTGGGTCAGTTGGCCCGAGGTACTTTTTGATTTCATTGATACGCGCCAACACAAAAGCTTTCTCTACTTCGTCAGGGAAGTCTTTGATTTCGGACGCGTCATTTTTGATGCCATCCAGCGTCTCCTGCGGTGCACCGCGCTGCTTAAGCAACGCATACGCATAGCCGTAGAGCGCACGGGTAAAGACCCGAGAACCAATGGAGGTGCCAAAATACGTCAGGGCACCTGACTGGCGGGCTGTTGCCTTTTTCGAAGACTGCACAGCGCGCAATTCCCGGAGCACCACCCCGTATTTCTTTTTAAGATCTGTATCCGCTTCAATCGCAGCAGCAAGTTCTTTCTCGGCAGCCCCTTTTCGCGCCATCAGATATTCATCCTGCAAGCCTTCAAGTTGTCCGGCATTGGCCTTGATTGAATTGGCTATGGAGAAGTAGGTATTGCGCAGTTCATCGAGGCTGTCATCGTCGTCGTTTGCTTCGAGGTACGCTTTGAGTATTTCAGAGCGCGTATCCAGTACTTCGAGTTGCTGCGGCAAGGCATAATCGCGTTCATACTCAAGCTGGCTCACAGTATTGAGCCGGCTGGTTGAACCCGGACTCCCCACCACAAACACCACATCGCCTTCGCTTACCCCGGTCTTGCTCCAGGGAAAGAAGTATTCAGTTTTGAGCGGCATACCTTCGTAGTCATAGACGCGAAAGAAGGTCATATCCAGCGAATACCTTGGATAAGTGAAGTTGTCCTCTTCTCCACCAAATTTCCCAAGCTTGAGCTCCGGTGCAACGACCAAACGTACGTCGTAATACCGTTTGAACGTATATGCAGAGAACTTGCCCCCGTTGTAAAGAGAGATGACTTGCACCTGCAAGGTGGTATCTCTACCCTTGGCATCGTTTGTCAGGCTCCGTTCGAGCGATTCGATGCGGCGCTTGCGGGCATCAGCCTCTTCTTCGTCATTCTGAAAATCAGGCACACCATCGTTCACCCGTTTGGTAACATCCTGTATGTCGATCAGTTGGTCAACATAAAGTTCTTGAACACGACGTTCCTCATCGATGGAGCGGGCATAGAAGCCACGATCAAGGAGTGATTCACCCGGCCGGCTCACGTCTGTGATGCTTTCGCGGGCGCAATGGTGATTGGTAAGCACCAGGCCATTTGGCGAAACAAAGGAAGCAGAGCAATTGTCGCCAAAGCGCAAGGCGCCACGGCTTGCCAGTTCAAACCACTGGTCTGTCAAGTCGAGATTGTACGCTTCTTTGAAGTAGGTCAATGGTGGATTATCGAAGGTCCACATTTTGCCAGCATCAAAGGTACCGGTTGTCACGGTATCCAATGGTGAAACAGGTACATCAGCCCTGGTTTGGCGCTCGGTTACGACTCGATCCTCCGGCGCTTTCTTGGGCCGTTCGGTAATGACAGCCGTTTCACTGGTTGTTGTGGCGCACCCTGCGATAACGAGCAATGCAGACACAACAAGAACCATATATGCGCGTTCCGGGAAGCGCCGCATGGCGTGCTGGACCGAAACTGAAAGGGATTTAGACATAATTTCTGTGATTCAATACACTTAAAATGGGGTGAGTAGGTACGCTGGCGATTATTCGCCACCGCCCACTGCTGCGTCGTCACTGACAAGTACATCATTGGCCAGTTCTTCAACAATACGGTCCGCTTCATACACGGCATCCAGTGCTTCCAACATGCCACGGGCATCAACTGAAACTGAACGGGCACGATCTGGCAAATAGATGTAGTTACCCGACAGGCTTTCGATGTTGCCGTCAAAAATAAGCCCGACCAACTCCAGGTCTTTGTTGACAATCGGAGAACCAGAATTGCCCCCGATGATGTCATTGGTTGACGCAAAGTTTACGGGTACCGAAAGGTCCAGGTCTTTAGGTGCAGCTTTCCACCGTTCGGGCAAATCCCACTCGCTTTCGCTGCCATATGAATGGTAATGATCGTACAGCCCAAAGAAGCTCGTAAAAGGTGATGCATACGTGCCATTGTATGGATAGCCTTGCACTACACCATCCGCGAGGCGGAGTGAAAACGTTGCATCTGGTGGTATTTCGTTTTGATAAACGGCATAGCGCGCACGACCAATGCTGCTGGCGATTTCACTTTGCTGGGCACTCAGGCCGGCAAAGGCGCTTTGATACGTCTGGTACGTTTCGATAAAGCTATCAACCAGTTTGATTGCTGGATCCATGGCGTCCAATGTGCCTGCATCAAGTGCTTCGGTCAATTGCGCCTGTGATGCCAGCGCAGACGACCCGACAATGCCCTGCGCACGGTCTGTAGCAGACTGCCCAGTTAACAGGGCACCGACAAGTTCGCTTTCGGTGCCAAATGCAGCCGTCATATCCTGCAACCGCGTTTTCAGAAACTGGAGATCAAGTCCGGCAGGTGTGTCTGCGATGCCCAGTAGTTGCTCTTTTAATGGCGCCAGTTGCTCGCCGCCGCCAGCCGCCATACGATCCAGGTAGCCATGGGCAAGGATGGCGCGCCGTAATAGAGCAGCGGAATATGTCCCACTTGTCAGCGCAAAAAAGGCAGCATGCTCTTTGCTGTAGGCGCGCATTTCTTTTTGAATGGCCGCCATATCCTCCATCAATGAGCCATAATCTGCAGCGAGGTCATCATCAGCTGAAATCGCTTTAACAAACTGCCCCTCCGCGTCCCTTCGTCGGGCCATAATCACGGGATCTGCGAGCGCAGCCAGTTGGCCGGCATATGCCTTTTCAGCATTCAAAAGAGAGAAAAGCTGGTTGCGGACCGCATTTTTTGCATCATCTGTTGTCGCTGCATCCTGGTAGTCGCGTAACGCCTGGATGTGACTCTTGATGAAGGCCAGTAAATTTTTGTCCGTCATATCCCGGCGTCCTTCAAGCTGGGCAACCGTTTCGAGCCGGCTGGTGCTGCCAGGATTTCCTATCACAAAGACGGGCTCCCCAATTTGTGCGCCATCCATGCTCCACAAGAAGTAGTGTTCAGGCTCAAACGGGACGTTGTCATCATAGACCCGAAAAAAGGTCATATCGAGCGCATAACGAGGGAACGTAAAGTTATCAGCATCTCCTCCATAGTAGCCCATTTGCAGTTCAGGCGTGAAGACGAGTCGCACGTCATCGTAACGCTTGAACGTATAGGCAGCGTATTTACCGCCGTGGTAAAAAGGAATAATTTCAATAACGTATCCGGCCTCTTCCCCCCCCAATCCATCCAATAACATAGCCGTTACGGCATCGATGGTATCTTGCCTGGCCTGCGCACGTTCAGCATCTGTTTCGCCGCGCATTTCTGCTTCCCGTACTGCCTGGGTAACATCTTCAATGGCAACAAGCTGATCAGCATAGTAGCCGGGTACCTGGCGCTCCTCTTCAAGCGTAGTGGCATAAAAACCGTCTTCCGTCAACCGCTCGCCTGGATTGGACACCTGGGTCACAGCATTGCGGGCGCAATGGTGGTTTGTGAGCACCAGCCCATATCCCGACACAAACGACGCTGAACATCCGGGAATACGGAGTGCGCCAAGCCTGGCTGTATCAAACCATGACTGAGATGGCGTAAAGTTATACGCTTCTTCAAAGTACTCAAAAGGTGGATGATCGAACGTCCACATTTTGCCGTTATCAAACCGGCCGGCTTTGTCTGCGTCCTGGCCGTATGCCGTATGTGGCAACAATACAATCAGTGCCAGCAGACTTGCGCAGACTATGCGCAAAGTGGATCCGGCTTGAATCATTAGTTTTTCTTGTCTCATTTTTCTGGATTTTCAGCTGGCACTGCCCAGTACAGGGTCGGGTAGCAGAACAACGCCAGGCTGTTCAATCGTAAAGTATTTAAATACTCCTAAACAGGAGAAAAATTCGATGGCGGGTTGCGCGTCATCTTCTGTGATAATCGTTAAAATTCCGGCAAAAACAGGAACACGAATACCATAAACTCATATAGTTGGCATCATTTGCGAGAGTGGCGGAATTGGTAGACGCGCTAGATTTAGGATCTAGTTCCTTCTGGGAGTGGGGGTTCGAGTCCCCCCTTTCGCACCATCGCATACGATGTTATAGTGTCCGGGATCCGTATTGGGTTACCGGACTTTTTTTGTCTATGCCGTTCTAATTTACCAGATTCTCATACTTCGAGAGATTGGCAGGGTCTATTCTGGACAATAAATTAAATGCCTCAGAACTCAGGGTAGATTCTTCAAAAATGGCCGCAATATCATCCGCTTTCGCCGTAAAGAAAATATCGAGTACATATTGTCTTGAGACGGCATCGTAAAGCTCATCCAGGCTCTTCAACGCATCAAGTACGTTTTGCTGGGCAACTTCTGTTTCCCGAACAAAAATATCCAGTCCGCCGAAGTGGAAATCAAAATAGGTTTGCCGCAGCGACTTAAACCGTGGGTCGAGGAGTTGGTCAATGAGGTCGTTGCGCCCGCGGTCACCGCTCAGGTCCGTCCACCCGATTGCCCCCTGTGATTCTGCCAATTCAGCTACACGCCTGGCTTTTTCAAAATGTGGGGTCCCACCAAATGCCTCGAAGGTATCGTAATCATATCCCAGCATGAGGTAGGCATAGAAGTCGAGGACAGAAGTGAGCGGATCAAATCGCTCGGGGTCAAAAATAAGTGGCGTTCCCTGTGCAAAACTAAATTGCCAGCCGCCATCACTAATCTGGATAATGGTAGTTTCTGTGGGTACACCGTAAATGGGCCGGCGGGTTGACAACACAACCTGCGCAGAAAAACTGGTCAGGGTGAGCGCTTCTTCAAATATGATTTGCATCAGGCAATTGATGCGTTCGAAGTCTTCGTAGCGGTCACTGGTAAAAGAGCGCTCATTCAGATAAAGCTCAGCGCGTTCTTCCAGCTCAGTAAGAAATGAAAATTCGCTACCTGTGAGTTGCTGGTAATTTACGGTAACGGTACAGTTGAATTCCTGGGCCGTAGCAGTCCGGGTCCCTCCAATCAACAGTAAACCGCCCAAAAGCAGACAAAATCTGTACATCATACAGGAGTTTCTTGTTACAAAAATGATGAAAGACGTTTGTAGCAAATACCCGTATAGGCGGTGTTTTATGTTCATCCGATGCGATCTGAACCAGGCTACAAAGCCGCGTATTCATATATCGGATCGGGATATGGTGTTGCAATAGTACTTGAAATGATTTCGGCTGTTTCCGAGCAGACTGAATTCTGCCTTTTGTGATATGCAAGAAGGTATGTAATGCTCTGCGTTTACGTCTGAACAGCTACATCCGTATCACACCTGTAGCTAAACGCCATGCCTCATCCTTTCGTGCAAACCATCCTGATTGCTTTAGGCATCGCAAGGCTCATCACAATTAGCCCCTGCCAAGCACAAACGTTGAATTATGGTGCACTGCATAGCGGACTTGCAGACGCCACTGTGGCATTTCCAGCGCAAGTTGCCGGCCCCAACCCTGCCCTCTATACAACAGAGGATGTACAAGTATTTTCCGTTTACACAACCAGGCCCTACAATATTAAAGCATTGACTCACAGCGGGTTGTCAGCCACCCTGACACCTGGGCGCATGATTATTAGCAGCAGCCTCAGCAGCATGCAGGTGTATGCGTACAGGCAGCTTAGTACAGAAACATCCATGACTTTTCCTGTCCGTGCCGGCACCAGCCGCAGGTTTATGCCTGGCTTTCGTCTAACCAGCCGGCATGTAGCCATAGACGGTCACGGAAGCACCAGTACGTTTGCATTAAGCGCGGGGTTTATAGTCCCGGTGCATCATAACATCTACCTAGGTGCCAGTGCAAGACACATCGTGCAAAGCAACCTCCAGCTCCATCTACCTCGAACACTTGGTGTCGGGTTCGCAGCAAAACCTCACGCTGGATTTTGGCTTATGAGCACTGTGTATCATGAACCAGGCTATCAGCCCGCGTTGCATACCGCGCTCCAGGTCATGGTCCAAAAAGCCATTCAATTACGGTATGGGATTACCACAAATCCGCTACGCTGGACGGGTGGCTTCGGCATCCGGCTGGCCACTATCGAATTTGATGCAGCAATTGAGCGCCATGTCCTCCTTGGATGGACTCCTGAATTATCCATTAACCTAGTCCGCATGCGTCGAAAGGATCTATAGGCCAGTGTCAGATGCGGGGCTGGGTCGGGCGATATGAGACAGCAACCGCGCAAACCAACCCGTACATTGGAGCTACCTTGAAATGCCCCCTGTGCCCCCATGTGTTTCGATATCGCCCCATTGTGATCTTCTCACAATCGTGCCGCCAACGCAAACGGACCTCCACCACGCGTCTGGACCTGCAGCCGGCACCTGAAATCAAAACTATATCATGGAAGCAATACTAGAGTTGCTGCGCAGGAATGGCATTGAAGCAAAGGGACTTCAGGTCGAGAATCCTGCTAAAAAATCGAGAGTATTTGCAAATTTTATGGCGGGACTGTGGTTCTTTTACGCAGTTGGCGCCTGGTATGGATCTAAATTCATGTTGCAAGATCCAGATGCCGGTGCAGGCGACCCACTCCTCTTTGGCGCTACATTCATTGTATGGTTTGTTGCCTTCTTTGGGCATGTGTCGTTTGATCTTGCAAGAAAACGGATTAAGTACGGTTCATAATCTGGCGGCTATACGTCTTGGTATTAAACCACCAGGACGGATGGCACGCCATGCGACAATTTCCCGCTTATATAGTTAGCCTGATTTGTCTGCATGGCCTTTGCAGTCAAACCTTATTGATACAGGCCTCAGCGAGGCAGGTAGCCGGCGATACGCTGTCTGAAGTATATCCACTGTCCCCAGCGCCCTGGGCCGAAGTCCTCAACGACGATACGCCATTTGACGAAGAAACACTGGCGCGGCTTGAGGTCCTGGCTGAACATCCAATTAACCTTAATCAGGCCACACTTGCAGAGCTCCTGACCGTCCCGTTTCTGGACGAGCAGCAAGCACAAGCTATCTTGCGCTACAGGCAGCAGCATGGCATGTTTAAAAAGGCTGTTACGCTACGTACAGCTCGTTTACTCAGCCCAAGTGAATACCGCCTCCTCTCTCGCTCCTTTACTGTAGCGACCTCACCCAAAAAGCAATCAGCCTTTTCGCTGACCCTTATTCAAGCAGCCGGCAGAAAAATAGACCTGGATGCTGCATTTAGACGCACCGTTGAAGCAGGCGGCTATGCCGGCTCACCCAGTCAACTGTATACCAGGCTCGCAGTGTCGAACAAGCGTTTCAGCCTCCGCCTCGCACTTGAAAAAGATCCGGGAGAAACGTTTGCCTGGCAACCCAACCAGTTCTTGCTGGGCTTTGACCATGTTTCAGGTACGATCATATGGAAATCCAGCAGTGTAGTACGCGAGGTACTCCTGGGAGATTTTCATGTGCTGGTTGGCCAAGGCCTCATGTTATGGCGCAATACGGGACAGGGCAAAGGCACTGCCCCCCTCTCCGCCCCGATACGACCTGGGAATGGCATAAAAGCAGGGGCGTCTCGCGAAGAAAACAGGTTTCTGCGCGGCATAGCCATCACGCTCCAACCTACCCCGCGGTTTGTTGCTCGACTCTTTGCATCACGCAGGAAACTCGATGCAGCGTTAAGTGAAGATACAGGGCTAACGAAGGCATATGTTATGGCTCTTGGTACATCAGGGCTGCACCGAACGGCTGGAGAACTAGCCAGACAAGATCAGCTTGAAGCGACTATAACGGGTGCATCTTTCGCATTAAATTACGAGCAGGCAACCCTTGGCCTGAGCGGCTACGCAAGTCGATTTAGTCATAGCTTTATGGCCGGCAACCGTCCGGAAGACTACTACGACTTCACTGGGGATCAGCTTGCCGGCATAAGCCTGCATGGCAATATTAAAACCCAAACCCTACGCGTCTTCGGGGAGTTGGCTCGAAGCTTCCCCGGCACTTATGCCCTGATAGCCGGCGTGCGGTGGCGCCTACATCCCCGCACAAGCATCCTCGGCGTCGTACGTGTTTTCAGCCGGCAGTACCAAACGCTGTATGGCAAAGCCTTTGCCGACCAACGAGCCAAAGTGCAGAATGAAACTGGTTGGTATACGGCATTGGAAACCGAATTACATCCTTATTGGACAACCAGTTTTTATGCGGACTTCTACCAACATCCATGGGTCACGTTTAAGTCAGGCATGCCACGACAAGGCTTCTCTGCATTTTGCAAACTGGATTACACACCACGCAATTGGTTTACGGCTCAGCTACTCTACCGGTTTGAATCAGATCAAATGCGTGCCCAGGCACCAGGTCCTGCACTTCCAATCAGGCACGCAATGCAAGAAAAAGTACACATCTTGCGCTTTCAAACTGTTTATGCTTTTTCCCATCTGCTAAAGTTACGCATTCAATTTGACAGGCGGGTATTATATGTGGCGGGAGCGTACAAACAGGGAAGCATGCTCATCCAGGATGTGATTTGGCAACCCAATGCTTCATGGCGTATCCAACTGCGTTTGTCAGGGTTTACTTCGAATGGCGGTGCATCAACCCTGTACGCTTATGAAAACGATTTACGCTATAGATTTACAATTCGTGCGTTCACTGGCACGGGGTCTCGTAATTTTTTACTTTTAAGAAAACGGGTAGGAACCCATATTGCCTTTGAAGTTAAGTATGGTACTACCCTGAACAGACAGATTTCGAATACCGAAGCCGGCGTAGACCTTTTCCCCGGCAAGCGAATTCGTGAAGTGCAAGCCCAATTCATTTGGCACGTCTGAACTCCCGCCCCATACATAGTCGCCCTCTCAGACTTTTTTGGATCTAGCATGAACAGTCATCAGGCTGACAATATTCTGGTTGTTGAAGACAATCCAGATACGCAGATTTTGCTACGCTATTTGCTGCAATCGCGGTATGGCATCCATACGGTCACCCGTGTTGAAGATGCCCTGGCACATATTGAGAAACACGAGTATACGCTCCTCCTTGTCGATATAAACCTGGGTGAAGAGCGTACCGGAGTTGACCTCCTTAATATTGTGCGGGACCATGAGTTGTATGCTACCTTGCCCATGGTTGCCATCACTGCATATGCCATGCCGGGCGACGATCACAAGTTCCTTCGGATGGGGTTTGATGCCTACATCAGCAAGCCCTTTTCCAGAACAGAGCTTTATACTGCTATAAACCAGGTCCTGGACCACGAAAAGACTTCGTAAGCCAAACGCAGCCCTGCCGACGAGCAACTTGTGTGTAAACAAAAAAGCCCGAACAATACTTGTCCGGGCTTTTGTATTAAAAGTTGGTAGACTACCAGGCCATATCTGAAATATAAAACGATTGAGAGATCCTTCACATTCGCTCAGGATAAGGCAGTGTCTATGCTTGATTTCGATTATTCAGACAAAGCCTAGTTATCCCAGTTTTTGCTTGATCTGCACTCAAGTCTATTCATCGCACGTTTGCGGCGTTTTCTGCTTTGATCTTCAAAAAGGCCGGCTGCTTTCTCACACAATTCCGGGTTCACTTCCAGAACCGGTCCAACAACGTCGATAAGATCAAGCAAAGACTCAAAATCTTCATCAGACCACTCATGTTCTAGCTCGTATTGCAAGTGCTCAAGTTCGAGTAGGGCCTCTTCCAATTCCAATCCAGATAAGGTTAACTCGTGCTCTAACTCAGCAAGTGCATCTTCATCAAATTTGAGGCCCTCCAGACTATAAGCCACTTCTTCGAGTGCATCAGCCGTCAGGCTAAGCGATAACTCACCGATGGCAAGTCCTATTTGGCCGGCAGAAGCACCAATTTCTGCCATTGCCTCGCCAAATGCTGCTCCATCCCAATCGTTATCATTGTCCCAATCCTGGTCGTTATCGTTATCCCAGTCCTGGTCGTTATCGTTATCCCAGTCATTATCGTTGTCCCAATCCTGGTCATTATCGTTATCCCATCCATGGCCAGCATCTGCATCCCAGCGATCATCACCATAATCGAGCTCACTCAGTGCCATGGTTGCGTAGCGACGCACTTCACTATTTTCGTCCTTTAGCGCTTTAGTTAACGCATCAACTGCACTTACATCGCCTATTTCGCCTAATGCAATGGCTGCATACTTCCTGATTTCAGGGTCTTTGTCTTTCTGCAGCAATTCGGTAAACAACAACATGCTTTCTTCATCTGCACGGTCGGAGATAGCCATTACAGCGTGGCTCCGTACATCCGGGTCTTTGTCTTTAACAGCTTTTCGAAGTAACCGAAGTGACGCCTCATCATCATACTCACCCAATGCCATAACGGCAGCGCGACGGATATCGGGGTCTTTATCACTGAGCGCCTTGCCTATAGCAGGCAAGGCAGATTCATCTTCGCGATCTGCAAGCCCGTATAGTGCATATCGACGTACTTCAGGGTCCGCATCTTCAAGCATTTCGATGAGAATGGCCGTTGTACTATCGTCACCATTATCAACGATACCCATCAGTGCATAGCGACGAATCTCAGGGTCACGGTCATCTAAAACGGTAACAAGGGCCTCAACAGCGCGGCGATCATCAACATCAGCCAATGCAATTGCAGCATATTGACGCACTTCTCGGTCGCGGTCAGCAAGGGCCTTGATGTACACGTCAAGTGCTTCATCAGCATCCAGTTCGCTCAGTGCCATGATTGCAAAACGACGCACTTCCCTGTCAGAATCACGAAGCGCCAACGCTGCAATCATGTTTACAGCACCCAGGTCATTTATTTCGCTGAGCGTTTGCAAGGCATGCTGGCGTACTTCAGCATCTTCATCGCTAAGCGAATTACGCAATGCTTTTATTGCCATTTTTCGGGCGCGACGCTGCTCTTCACTGGTATCAGCTACAGCGCTTCTACGATCGCGCCTGAGCGCACGTGAATCCCTGAGGGCAAAGTCATTATCCCTTTCCCACTCAGGCTCGACGCCAAGGCTGTTTTCAGCTTTACCGTCTGCATGGTTTTTGTTCAGGAAAACAAACCCCGGCGCAGTACTCTGCGAAATCAATGTATTAGAATTGGATTCTGCAAGCTGCCAGGGGCTCAGCGCTGTAATAGGTAACATTACTGCTGTAGCAAGAATGCAGGTAAGGACCGTCCCAACGCGGTTCAACGTCCGTCTTTTCCGCGCAGGATCCAGGATATCAACTACCCGACCTTCAAGTTGCGACGGCTTTGCCATTGAAATGGTGTTCAGTGGAGATACCCACGACATTTTGAGCGAGCGCGCGATATCGAGCAAGTGGCTTGCATAAGCAGACGCTTTCATGCCCTGAGAGAGCACCAAATCGTCACATGCTTTTTCCTGTTCGATGCGCATTCGCTGCAGGCCCTGCCATGCCATCGGATTAAACCAGTGCAAGGCGCAACCCAGCTGCGCGCCAAACTGCGTGAGGGTATCCCAGCGTTTGATGTGTGCCATTTCATGCAGTAGCACATAGCGCCGGCGCTCTTCCGACCAGTCATCAGCATCGATGGGTAACAGAATCACCGGACGCCATGCTCCCCACGTCATGGGAGACGAAACACTTGCACTCATTTTAAGCGCAACAGGGCGATAAATTAGCAAACGATCTGCAAGCTCGTCTGTCAGGTCATCCCAATCATCACCTTCGGGCGCGCGTGACTGTATGGTAATCCACCAGGCACCAGCCAGTCCTGTGAAGGTCCAAAACAAAACAGCTGCGATACCCAACCCCCAAACCCCAAGAATGAGCGTGGACCAGTGGGCGTCTTTTACATAATTGATAATCGGGCTCAACACCCAGTTGGTATTTTCGCGTGCGGGTGTGGCATAAACAGCTGCTGCGTCTGATTCCGCTGCGGTCTCGCGTTGCTCAGGAAACCGTTCTGTTGTATTTGGAGGGGTTGTCAGCCAAACTGGCGCTTCGGCGTCGGTTGACCGCAAGCCGGCTTCAGGAAAGGCCTGGGTATTTTCAGCTGCTAGCTGCGCTTCAAAAGGCTGCGGTATAAGCGGCACAGACACACGGGGTAAAACAGCAGAGAACAGTGGCAGCATCAATATCATGATCAGCGCCGTAGCCCAAATCAGGTGCCGCGCTGCGGCAGCAGAGCGAGAGAGCATGCCGGTAAGAATGCGCGCACCCAATAAAATCAGTAGGCCCTTGATAAACAGGTCTGCCAGTACCATCAAGATATCATATAAAGGTTCATCTACAATAAAATTCATGGCTAGCGGCCTTCTTCTTTAGCGTTTTTGATGAGGGCAGAAAGGCGATCCAGTTCCTCTTCAGAAAGGTCATCTGACAAATCGATCAATGCAGCCATGGCCTGTGAAACAGAGCCTTCAAAGAACGTTGCCAAAACATGATTTAGCGCAGACTTTTTTGCGCGCTTTTGCGAAACAGTTGGCTTGTATATATACCGGGTGCCAACTTTGTCATGCTGGAGGTGCCCCTTCTCTACCAGTATCCTCAACATAGCACGCACAGCAGAATAGCTCGGCGGGTCAGGAATTTCGTCCATTACTTGCGCCGCTGTAGCTTTGCCTGTACGATAGATGGCGTCCATTATCTGACGCTCTCGCCGGCTTAGTTTTTCGTGTAATGCTGAAGCCATATTTTTGGGATTTATGCTTTACCTACGGGCAATTATGCGCCGGGTTACAAAAGGTGCTAAATTTTTAACACCTAAAATGTAACAGAAATCCACCTCTATGTCAAGCCGATGTGCTAAATTTTTAGCACAAAAAAGGGACCTGCAACGCAGATCCCTGTGTATTAAAACCCAAACACCAGGCTTATCACCTGATGATCAAGTTGTATGTCAGTTGGAGCAGATCGATTTCAGCACCCGACGGCGGCTGTTCAACTTATCGTGCCACGATTCTTCTTCAGCAGATTCATCGTCAACGTAGTATTCCCATAGTCCTACAGCACTCTCCGCAAGTAGAACGTGGCTACGCATATGTGCAACGCGCTTCAGCACGGGCGCCATGCCCATTTGGTGTACAAAGGTGATTTTGCAGTCACCACTGTGCCCCATTTCTTTTACCGAAAGCCAGTTGTCGCCACAAACGTGGCAGGTATAAAATCGAGATTCCTGTTCAGCGGCAACGAGGGGGTCACCGTGCTCCTCTTCAACGGCAACTTCCATTGGCATCATACTATAGCTGCCGCAAGCTTTACACTTAAGCCTTTCCATAAGCACATCTTTAGGGTCCCTGATGAATACAAGCGGATTCAGGGTAGCGGGTAAACATACGTGGGGGTTGCCGGCGCGATAGGAGCCAGCAAATTAAACTATACCCGTAATTATCAGGAAGGTCGTTCCATCCTAAATCAGCTCAGGGTTTTGTGAGCAGTCGTACAACATCACGGATTCGAACTACACGGTTTGTAATTGTGGGGAAATTACAGGTGGGTCCAATGCTCATCGTAGATTTAACCCTGTGTCGTGGGTTTCGGCTGTGTCAAACGTGGACTTAAGTCATCCTACACAAATTTTTTTCGCTTGTCAACGCAGATCAAAATCCCATGCCCTATCGCTATGCCGGTAAGCCGCAGAGAAGCGCAAGTCAAAATTGAACAGGTAAAAAAGCCGGAACTGTGCACCAACGCCAACGCCGCTGGCAAACAGCGTGCGGCGATCTGGAAGACTTGTTTCATTCTCATCACCAAGCATAACTGCATTGGTGTTAATTAATCCCTCGGTAAAACCAAATGCATAGAGGGCTTTGAGGTAGAAAGGAATCATAAAGAGGCCGTTGTCTGCATACCAAAGCGGTTGTACGTACTCAAGCCCTGCAACCAGATGATTTCCGCTACCAAGCGCGAGACGGTCTGTGTAGCCACGCGGCAAAAAGCGGTCTAGGTTGTAAATGCCACCTCTGTTCTGACTTAACCAGGCTACATGCGCCTGCAGGCCGATATTGGCGCGGTGCAAATACGGCATGTACCCCGTAAACCGCGTTATTACACCACGCGCAGCGCTGCCTCCCTCCCGATGGAGATCCAGCAGACTTTGAACAGACAACAGGGCACCCTGGTTTGGAATCAGGTCCCTTGTGTTCGCCTGTAATTTATAAAACGCAGTGAGCACCGGCTCTATAAAAACACGTTTTTCAAAAGGCAAAGGATTATCCAAAAAGAACCGGGTTTCCTCCACTGCCCCTTCGAGCCCAAGCGTGACGCCGCTTTGGAAAACATTTCGCTCTAACACGATCGGCAACCGGGCCCCCAGGGAGACACCGCGCCGTTGCCGGCCTACCTGGATCGCCTGTATGGCGTTTACCTCATTGCGGATTGTGGTGTTTACCTTTGAAAGGGTGTGGTACGCCCGAACATAAGGCAACAACGGACCAATGCTTCCTTGCAGCGTACCTTCCCCCCACACGCGTCCAGATTGGTAATATCCATCGAGGGAATACCGCAATCGCTCTAACGGATCGGTGCCTTGCAGTGCCAGGCCAAATCCGGCGGTGATGTCTCGACCAAATGCCTCTTCAGCTGACGGCCTGAAAATGGGCAACAAACTCCTTGGCTTCAGATAGCGCATGGCGCGGTACCGAGAAGCTGTCATCTCCGGCTGCATTGTGCGCTCTGATGAAGCTGCAAAAAGCGCAGGAGTGTGCGTCGCCGGCGCGGTGAGCATACCGTTTACCGGGACTGCGGTCTCAAAGGAAAACGGCAGCAAAGCGAGCTCAAATTGCTCGTGGGTATAATTGATATAGGCGAGCGACTGTCCGTCTGGAGACAGTGCCGGCTCCAATGCACCGTACAGCGCATTGGTTACTTGTCGTACGTCTCCCGTCTCGATGTTGAACACAAACACATTGGAAATACCACCGGGATCTGCGGTAAAGAGCAGGTATTGTCCATCCTCGCTCCAGCTTACATCATAAATGGCTGCATCATTGAAATGCACCAGAGGCGATGCAGCTACACCGTTGCCGCCGGTTTCAAGTTTATAAAGTCCCTGCGTACCCGCTACATTCAACACCCCGGCCACCCACACAGGGCCCTGTGCCACTTCCTGAATCCTGACACGGTCATCACCCGCCAGGGTTTGCACCCCCCCCTGCCCATCTACCTGCACCAGCGTGTTCACCTGGCCGGCTGTTTGTAATGCCCAGATTTCATCGGCATTACCTGGCGCTGGTGCCCCAAGGCGCATGCCATCAGTAAAGCGGCGTTGCCGCCCACTGGCAAGGTCTACTTTGTAGAGGTCTGACGTGCGCTTGATCGCAATTAACGGATCTACTTTGTAGTGCGCATAGAGCAGCGCAGAACGATCAGCACTGAGATTGTACACAAAATCACTGGTTGGCAACGTGGTCAGCAGATGGTGTTGGGCACCGGTTGCGACGTTGTGGATATAGAATCCGCTGCGTTTGTTATACCCGCTTCCAAATACCACCAGCGTGTTTTCATCAATCCACTTGGGCCGGCGATACGTTGTGCCTTTTGCGGCTGCCAGGACGCGTGGCATGGTCACTGTGCCGAGCTTCGCTACCCGCTCTGCTTCGCGGGCTGCCATTTCTTCTACAAATGCTTTGTAGACTTTCGGAGGCCACTGCCTCGCGCCATACCACAACCCGATGCCATATCCTAAAAAAGGAATGCGATAATTCAGGTCGGATGAACGCTCAAAAAACGCAAGGCTATCTTGTGCTGCCAAATATTCGACCAGATGGGCACCCCCGAGATAAAATCGGTCAAAGGGCCTGGTGTAGGCCGGCATTTCCACCAATTGGGCCATTGACCACGGTTTGGCTGAGGCCATTGCTGCGCGAAAACGCATCGTAAAAAACGCATGGTTTAGGCGGCCAGCGCCTTCCTGGTGCCGGCTCTCGTAGTGCACAGCCAATCCTTCGCTAATGCCCTGGGGAATGAACAGATTGAACGCACGAACTATATCTGGCGCAAACGGGCGCAACAGCGCACCCACGCCAAATCCACGCTGCACGTTGGCATGTACTGCATGCACCAGTTCATGGGGCAGTACAGTATCCATCCAGGAAGTATGCACAGGTGACAAGGAGCGGCCTTTCAGGTAGGGAATTTCGACTTCTTGCTTGAAAGGAAGCGGCGTTACATAACCGTTAGACTGGTCGTTAAACCCATTCAGCACCACAGGCATGTAAAGCGAACCATGATGCGCAAGCAGCTCCCGGGCCGGGTCAACATGCTTTTGTAATACGCGCAATGCAGCTTCCGCTTCTGCCTGAAATCCAGCTTCAAAAATGATTTCGAAATGATCTGACTTTAAGACCTCGTAGGAAACGCCGAGAGGGCGGGCAATTGGGCTGTATACGAGGAATTGCGCCGCTGCTGTAAACGGAGTGATAAGACATAAAACTACAGCAACAAACAGTGCACGCAAGGAGACGCTCCAAATTTGCAGTCGGCGTCAGCACATCATCTCCAGGCAGTCAAGATCTGTGAAGATTATTTGCGCGCCCACCACTTTACGATGAGTTCGATAAGCTTCAGAAACTGCATAATAATCTGTTTCATGGCAACAGTTAATTTATCTAAAATGCGTTCTGTGCTTACGTAGAAAAAGAAAGTCAGGATGCAGCGCTGACAAATTTACTTAAAAGTGCGCGATCAGCCATCTTAATGCTCAGATTAACGATCTTTTAGTCGCTGGTTTTGCCGGGCATCTTCGGAAGTAAACGAATCTTCCTGATCGAGCAAGGAAGCATCAATGCGTGATGCTCCAGCATCTTCATACGTCATATCCGGCTCCTTGGCAGGCTGGTGCACAGCGAGGATTTTGCCCAATCGGCTCCCAAGCTCTTGCAGTTCGCGGTGTTTCTTTTTCCGCCAGGTTTTATCTGCATAAGCAATGAGCGGCACAAATATCGCCATCGCTACAATGAACGTGAAGATGGCTGGCAGCATACCCTCCCAAACGGCGCCACCGATTGCCGCACCAAAAAGTGACAGGATGAGTCCGTAAGTGATGCTTTCAGCAGTGGTGCCGCCCCAGCCCACGCGTTGGCTCAGTTTGACCTGCAAACTTTCGCCCCTGGGCTGTACAATCACACGCGTCTCGATACCAGACATAGACATATGCTTCCATTCCCTCGAGCGCCCTACCTGGCTCTCTACACCGCGCCCATATCCTTGCGCGCCGGCTGCACTACCATCAAGGCCAGCGCCCATCATGTAGCCCAGGTCTGAATCATACCGGTGCCGCAGCTCTGAAACGACTTCTTCCCAGCTTTCGTCTGTGAGCTCAGCCACAACCCATTGGTCAACGTAATTGTGGCTGGCGCTGGTTGACGGTTTGCCGTGGGCAATCGCTACGTTCTTATCAAACAGTTGTGTTGCAGCCTGTCTCAAGTGAATCGGGTCAAGGCCGGCTTCCGCAGCGATGGTTTCGAGCTCAGACAACGTCAGACCCGAGCGATGATCTGCATTCTTGGCTGCTTTTGCCTGCAATTTTGATGCAAGCTCAAGCATGGAGGCCATTTCCTCTTCTGAATAAGTTCTTTCAGCCATACGCTTTTTGGCAATCGGTTAAAGCCCGGGGTAGGTTAATGCACCAACCGTCGCAATAAAGAAAACGTTGGTGGACAGTGCAGGAGGAATTCTAATATACCATTTCTACAAATGAGATCCGTATGCCACCACGGCAGGCAGATTATCAGTAAGAGCATGTTTAAGTTTTACCCTTTTCTGTAGGCAAACAACTACGTCTGGACAACCCTACAGCATTTCTTCGACTACCCCTGCGGCAGAAGCAAGCGCCTCATCTAACTTTTCAGGTTGACGTCCACCAGCCGTTGCAAGTTGCGGTTTACCCCCGCCACCGCCGCCAACTTTCTTGGCGAGAGAGCCAACAATCGCGCCGGCCTTGATGCCCTGCCCCTTGATCAGGTCGTCTGAAACAGACGCTACCAGGTACGCCTTGTCTCCTTCCGGAGCAACAGTACCCAGCACCGCAATGGCCTTCTCTGGCAACCGGTCGCGTAAAGACTGGCCAAGATTACGCAATACGTCCATGTCGACGCCATCGATGCGCCCTGTTATCACCCGATTGCCACCAATTTCAGCAGCCTGGTCGATAAACCCGGCCAGTTGGCCTTCAAGCTGCAACTGGCTTTGGGCCGCCAATTCTTTCTCCAGTCGTTTGTTCTCTTGAATCAAAGTAGCAACAGCTTCACTCGGCGATGCATTTAGTACTTTGAACTGCTCGCGTACCCGGCCAAGTTCATCCAGTGCATCATTTACGAAGCTTGTGACCGCATCACCTACTACTGCTTCAACGCGCCGTACGCCAGCAGCAACAGATCCTTCAGAGAGGAAGCGAAATGCACCGAGCTCTCCAGTGGCATCCACATGGGTGCCACCACAAAGTTCAACGGAATAGGCAGGATCGAAGGTGATCATGCGCACTGAATCTCCATACTTCTCACCAAACAATGCTGTAGCACCGCGCGACATGGCCTCATCGATTGGCACTCCGCGCTCCTCTTCTCGCGAGACATTTTGCTGAATGACGGTATTTACCCGGTCTTCAATTTGCCGCAACTGTGCCGGTGTCACGCGCTCAAAATGACTGAAATCAAAGCGGAGTTTATCCGGCGTAACAAGCGACCCCTTCTGGGCAACGTGCGACCCAAGTAGTTCACGCAATGCTGCGTGAAGCAAGTGGGTTGCGGAGTGATGCTTCTGGATTTTAGCGCGGCGCTCCCCGTCTACGATTGCAACCACATTGCCCGTCTGTTTAGCAGGAAGCTTGTCTACAAAGTGAACGATGCGCCCCTGATCCTTTCGGGTATCCAGGACGTTGATTGTTTCGCCGGCTACCAAAAGCGTACCCGTATCACCAATCTGCCCACCACTCTCAGCATAAAACGGTGTGGCATCCAGCAACACCTGGTAGAACTGCTCGTCTTCAGATTTAAGCGTCCGTACTGCGCGAATCTCCGCATCTTTCACTTCGAGCGTGTCATATCCGACAAACGCCGAATCTTCTCCTTCGGTGACAACTTGCCACAAGTCAACACTGCTCTGGTCAACCTTGAACGAAGTTGCGGCGCGGGCGCGCGCTTTCTGCTCTTTCATGAGGCCCTCATAGCGGCCTTTGTCGAGCTCCAGCCCCTCTTCGCGGAGCATCAGTTCGGTCAGGTCGACGGGAAAGCCATACGTATCGTGCAACAGGAAGGCTATTTCGCCGGCCATCTTGCCCGAAGCGCTCACGCCCATGAATTGTTGTAACATGTCATCTCGCGACATGTCTCCGTACGCTTTACCCAGCAGGTCAATGGCCTGGCTGTCTTTCTTGATCTCTTGCAGGTCTTTTTTACCCGCCTTGAATTGCTGTACATATGGGGTGAGGTTCTCAAAAAAGGCAAGTCCCATGCCCAGCGTCTCGAGGAATCCGTCTTCTTCAGCGCGGATCACTTTCTCGATATAATCCTGCTGTTCAACAAGCGCAGTAAAAGCGCCGCCCATTTTGGCGACAACATGTGGCACAAGCTGGTACAGGAACGGCGATTTCAGGTCGAGTGTCTGGTACCCGTAGCGCACAGCGCGCCGCAAAATGCGGCGAATCACATACGACTGGCCGGCGTTGCCCGGAGACACACCATCCGAGATTGCAAAAACGCACGTACGAATGTGGTCAACTATAACGCGCATCGCAATGCGGTACTTCTCCCGCAGGGCCTCATCTACCGTTGCCATCCCATCATAGCTGTCAACGGCTTCAAGCGGTGATAGGTCGGCAACACGTTGTAACAGGTTGGCAAACAGATCAGTGTCGTACGTGCTGCTTTTACCTTGAAGCACGGCCACGATACGCTCAAAGCCCATCCCGGTATCAACATGTTTGGCTGAGAGTGGCTGCAAGGAGCCATCTTTCTGTGCATTGTACTGGATGAATACCAGGTTCCAGATTTCGATGACCTGTGGATGGTCTTCATTAACAAGTGTTTTGCCATCAACAAGCGCGCGGTCTTCGTCGGAGCGGAGATCAACATGGATTTCAGAACAGGGTCCGCAAGGCCCTGTATCCCCCATCATCCAGAAATTGTCCTTGGAACCGCAAAAGAGGATATGGTCCGGATCCAGTGTGGTCTCTGATTTCCAGAAAGCCGCCGCTTCATTGTCTGGCTCGAGGCCCAGTTTTTCATCGCCGGCGTGAACGGTGGCGTACAGGCGATCGGGTTCGAGCTTCCAATTTTTCACGAGGAGCTCCCATCCCCAGCGAATGGCTTCTTTTTTGAAATAGTCGCCAAAGCTCCAGTTGCCCAGCATCTCAAAAAAGGTGTGGTGGTAGGTATCGTAGCCTACCTCTTCCAGGTCGTTGTGCTTGCCAGAAACACGCAAACATTTTTGCGAATCTGCTGCCCTGATGTAGGGCCGGCTGCCGCTGCCGAGAAAGACATCTTTGAATTGATTCATGCCGGCGTTGGTAAACATCAACGTCGGGTCATTCTGAGGTACAAGCGAATCACTGGATACAACTTCGTGCTGCTTGTCTGCAAAAAACTGCAGAAAAGCCTGGCGAATTTGCTCAGATGTTGCTGGTCGAGACATAACAACAATGGAAACAGATTACTGGAATAGCAGGCCCAGTAAACGCAACAACTTCCATTTGGTTGTTCTCCTTTACAGCAAATTCAGAGAATACCACAAGCCGCTATTCGAGCAGGATAATGCGCTCTGCTTCAACGGTTTTTTTGGAGATGACGTCTGTTACTCGCATGACGAGCACGTAACTGCCGGCCGGCTGCTGTGTTGTATCCAAAATGAAGTACTGCCCGTCATCAGGTGCTGTCGTTGTATTGGTAAACCGCACAGACACGCCCGTGTTGGGTTTGCGCCGGAATGCACGCCTCCTGAGCCGGGCAAGGCCTTTCTGGTCTTCAAACGCAAGCAGAACAGCCTCTACTTCATACATAGCTTCCTGGTTGGTATCCTGGCCAAGGTTGTAGGCTTCAAAGTAGAGGTACAACGGCTGTTGTTTGTTAAACACCCCCCAAGGGGCAGCCTGAATGATCAGTCCATTGCGTTCAAACATACCTGAAGGCGCTGTTTCGTCGGGTAACGCTTCTTCGACATTGTAGGCCAACATAAGGTCACTCAACTGCAGCTTGTCGGTCTCAAAGTTGGGCACGTCCAGCGTGCTTCGGTCAAACCCCTGCCCTTTACCAGATTTGGTTTCAAACTCCACAGACAAATCGTATGCACCGGGCGCTGCTTCCAATTGCAAGGCATCAATCCAGACTGAAGCCTCCTTGAACATGGTAATATCGTTGGTTTTCACCTTTTCGACGCGGCGGTGATCTTCGTTTACAATCCCATCTGACGCAGACAACAGAAAAGCGCCGGCGTGCAGCGACAGCGTTTGCTCAAGCTTGAGCGCGCTTGTTTCTACTGGAACGGCATATGGCACATAAACATCAGCTTTCCCTGCTGCTCCTTTAAACGCATTGGCCAAATACGGGAAGGTGACGCGCTTGCCACCTGCTTCGTATTCATACCCGTCTGGCTTTTCATCAATGTTGTCTTTTGCAATAATCACATAGTCAAGCTCAGTACCAATAGCTGCCCTACCGCTCATTACCTGCGAACAGGGGCTATAAAAGACATAGTTATTCAATTGCGGCCACAGGTTGCCAAACACAAATCGAAATCCGGGATACTCAAAAATGTGAAACTGATCGAACGTAGCAGCCCCACATTGTGCGATGGCGTTCGACATGTAATATTCCAACTCCGGCTTACCATAACGGACATAGATTTCGCCTCGTTCAGAATCCCAGCCGGTCAGGTTGAGTTTTGGCTCTGAAAACTGCAACTCAGCGTATACAAGGCGGGCATAATGCTCGGTAAGCCGCTCATTCTCGGGGGTTAAAAACCGAGGATCGCGGAAAGCCCAGAATCCATCTTCGCTGAAAGCGGTGTTTTTCTTTTTATCCTTCAAGCCGGCTTCGTTAAGCAACCGTTCCGTGTCGGCAAAGATTGCAACAAGGCTGTCGGGCATGTGGGTCATTGCCTGCTGAAATTGTTCTTCAGCTATTGCATGATTTTCTAGGTAGTGCTGCGCATATCCTTTGAAGAGATATGTATGATAGTCGTCCGGGATGTGTTCGCGCATTTGATTGGCCATCTGGCCAAGGGCAACCATATTGGGCCGTGTGGTAAACAAACGGGCCAAATGTTTATAAGCTCGCAGGTTTTGCGGATCTCTAATCAATGCCCGCCGGAGATAATTTTCTGCAACCGGATATGCGAGGTCTGCGCGCGGGCTCAAGTCTATGATGGATTTACCCGTTACCCGCTGGTCGTCAAGGCTAAATACATCAGCAGGATTGGTCAGGTCTTTGGGAATCAGGAGTTGGTCCGAAAAAAGGGCTGTAAGGTTTGCCCGCGCCGGCCGCGTTGACCCAAGCCATCCATCTTCCAATACGCTCATTCCGTCAACCGTAATGCGCTGCCGCCAATCGAGCCATTCATAGGTAAACCGTTCACCCAACGTCAGATTTGCCATCACTGACAGAGAATCCAGGGCTAAAATCTTAGCTGACAACTCATCTTTACGCGTGCGGCGCAACAGCTCAAGCGGCTCTCTCGGAAATCCAAATTCGAGTTGCAGTTCCATGAACGGGACGTGGTCAGGCTTCAGGCGCAATGCCCGTACAATAGAGCGATCAGCTGCCTTTATTTCTCCAAGTGCCCACTGGACACGCGCCATGTGAAAACGTGCTTCTGCATTGTCAGGCTCTTTGTCGATGATCCAGTCAAACGCTTCTTTTGCGTCGTTCCAGCGGGATTCTTCTATAGCTTTAAGGCCACGCTCCATCCATGCGGGATGCGCTTGACCCAACGCCAGGTTTGTTACTCCTGTAAAAAGAAAACAGGCAATCAGACAAAGCGACCAACGGGAAATGCCGGCTACAAATACGTGCTGGGCATAGGAATGCTGCATAAATCCTGGAAACTGTATGATAGGTGGTGTGCGCCCGGCCTATGACTAAAGTTATTGCAATACAGGAAGGTTAACAAGGCACTTTAAAAGTTACGCATGAATCCAGCGCCGGTTTTATGTTGCAGCACATACACTGGAGAACATATTACACCACCAAGTCGTTTTCGCTGCCAGTAGCCTACAGCTTTATCCCTGTTTACTCGCTGCATAAATCACCCTATAGACCAGTGTCCTGTTTGCGCGTTTTCGCTTTTTCCTTTTTGCTGCTCATGCTGTTTGCACCCGTGCTGTTTGCACCCGAAGCATTTGCGCAGGAAGAAGCCCCTGTATTCCGTAAAGAACTTTCATTCACAGGTGGCAACAGAAGTATGTTGCCATTCTGGGTCACAGCAAATCAGTTTGGCGTTGTCCCCCATAATAGAAGCAGCGCTGCGTTCAGGATTGCCGTAACCCAACCTTTGAAACAACCATCGCGGATTGGTTTTGCCTATGGTATTGATGCCGTAGTTCGCGCAGGAGAACAGTCAACGGCGTTTCTCCAGCAGTTGTATGGTGAACTAACCTGGGGGCCCTTCCTGTTAAGAGCCGGCCGTAAAGAGGAGAAAATGGGTGAGGTGCATCCTTTCCTTACAACAGGCTCGATGGTACTCAGTGGTAATGCAGCACCTGTGATAGGAATAAGCATTTCCTGGCCCAGCTATGTGACCGTACCGCGGACGGGGACCTTCCTGGCTATTAAAGGGCACGCAAAACACGGGTGGCTTGACGGTAACCGGATCACTACAAATCCCATGCTGCACGCCAAGTCGCTTTTCATGCGCTTCGGCAAAGATCAATGGCCCTGGAAAGCATGGGCCGGCGTGATGCATTATAACGTCTGGGGTGGCCGGCACAAAAATGAAAACATAGGCGACCTCCCGCGCTCTTTTAATGATTTCCTGCGGGTGTTTTTTATTCAGGGTGCCAATTCAACCTTCGAAGTTGATGGTGAGGTTACCAACGTTCTAGGAAATTCAATTGGGGCATACGATGTTGGATTTTCCTGGGAGGCTGCTTCTTTCTTCCTGCAATTTTACCGACAGTTTTACCTCGAAGACACCGTCTCTACCCGCTTACGGAGCCCCGGAGATGGATTGTATGGCCTGCACTTTAAAGCCTCTGATCGCGAAGGGCTATTGTCAGATGTTTTGTATGAGCACATCAATACGAGAAAACAGGGATCGAAGCGCAGTGAGATTCAGGGTACCGACAACTATTACAACCACTTCATTTACTCTACAGGCTGGACCCACCGTGGGCGGACGCTGGGAACGCCCGTTATCCTCATGCGGCCGGACCAGGTAGGCGTATTCAACAACATGCTCTTTGCGCATCACCTGGGCATCGCCGGCACGCTCCGCACAACCACGGCCTATCAGGTTTTGCTAACGATGACGCGTAATTACGGCGTCAACTCCATTTTCCGCTCTACAGGGTTTGGTTTTACAATGGATGGTGCAAGGTTTGACGGCGCGCGTGATCAGTTTTACGCCGGACTCACCATCTTCCAGTCCCTGCCAAACATGCCACAATTCCAGGTAATGACCCGTCTAGGATATGATTGGGGGGATGTGCGTACGGATAACAACTTCGGCCTTACCGTTGGCGTTGTGCACACCAATCGGTAGTGATGTGGGAGTTTAGTGTTGACAAAACGGGGTACGTGTTTTCGTATTTCCGTGCTCTTGTTTTGCAGTATGCAAGCGTCTTTTCTCTAAAAAGAACTTCACTCGGCATCATACGAACCCTTTTATCAGCACTAACCGGCACAACCCCAGACCTGCAACACTTTTGTGATAGCTTTAGCAAAGCTCTGACATACCCTAAATAGCGCCAACTGTTATCCTTTTTATGGTACTGGACGCCAGTACTGTAAAGGTCCTGTATGAAGGGCCCCGCTCCCCGGCTGGGTATCCACGGTAACATACCAGATCAGACTTTTACCCCCCAACTGTGCTGCGCGTGCAGGCACAGGCGTATTAGAAAGTTGATCACCATGACAAATCAGAAAAAGCGTTCTCTCGAGCACGAGATTAACGCCAGGCTGTACCGCAACCTCACGCGGGAAGGCATCCCAATGGATCACCTGGATCCAACACACCTCGCAAGCTGGCCCTTACTCGAACACCAATCGGCAAACAAGGGCGATTACGTCAATCTTCTGCCGCCTTCTTATCGCAATCCCTTCCAGCAAGAGATAAGTGCTGTAACGCAGCAACGCCGGCAAGCCGACAAAAAATCAGCAGCACAGGGCCAGGATTTCAGAACACATCTGGCCAGCGAGTGGTCAATATCAGACGAACCTGAAATTGTAGTAGCCGAGGAGCCGCAACGCTCCGGCGTGTCACTGCTCCTGATCACCATCGCAGGCCTCCTGATGGCAGCCTCGCTTGCACTCAACAGCACCTTCTTACCGGCCCTCTTTTTTTAGCCCTGCTTGATTTCCTCGGACTGTGTATTCAGCTTCGAATTCAAGGTTTGAGCGAAATCCCAAGTCCGACTGCAAACACAACGGCTTCCAGTTCTGGCGAGTACCCCAACCAGAGCCTGCTACGCAGACGCCCATTGGTGTCGTCGATGTAGTGTGCAAATCTGACGCCTACGGACGAAACCCTGAAGATAAAATCATGTTCTCCGACATAGCACGCGACTACGCCTTCACATCTCGTTAACCCATGCCGGTCACTCCGGAAATACAGCCCAAGCCCCAATCCGCCACCACGATGACGCACAATTGGATGCTGTGCAATTAGACTGTAATTCATCTGGATATTCCCCATCGCAGTGATATAAAGCTTATCACGAACACTGTATGTCCAGTCGAGCCCAGCGCCGCTTCCGCCAATCGCAGCACCAATGGCGCCAAATCGTTTGACATTCCAGGCCCGCTTGTACGTAAACGACCATAAATTCCGCTCTAACAGCCATACACGACCAGATCCCTGATATAAATCCTCCGCGTAAGCACGAAAGCCCGCTCGCAATAAAGAAGATGACGCGGAAAGGCCCTGGGTGGATTCCTCCGGGTCTCTGTGCTTTTCAAACAACATAATTTCACTTTGCGGGACATGCAGCGCACTGCAACCGGAAGCGACAAAAAACAGACTGACCAGACAAGTCAGTTGGACCATAGATCGGAAGCACATCGAAGCTGGAGAGGTTTAATGCTAATTGCCTTAGGCCGGAGCGTAGAATGGCAACACAGGTACATCCGGCGAATTGGGGGGGCATCTTTCTATCAAAAGCGCATCATCTTCACAAAACGCGACATCAGATCTGTAACTTCTTCTTTTTAGTACCCGTAAATCTTACATTATCCTCCAACAAGTCACCTGATTATTGCTGCCGAGCCATGACTCAATCCTCATCTAAAAGTGTTTCGACCCCTAAGAAAATTGCCCTGCTTGTCCTTGGCGCCCTGACGATCCTTACGTTTGTCAATATCCTGGAAGCCGGCGTGAGCAAGCTGCGCGGCAGTGACCGTGCGATGGCCGCAACCGAAAAAGGGTATGAAGAAGGCTTCCTTCCGATGGATGAAGTTGCCGTACGCACCGATGCTGATGACGGAGAGTTGATGATTGAGGAGTCATTCAAGGTTTCTTCAGGTGATAACTTTGTTGTTGGCGTAAACGACGCAGATCTATATGTTGAAACCAGCGACACAGACAATGCGAAGGTTGAGGTGTACCTCAAGTCCAACAACATGAATAAAGGCCGCGATTACTTCGAAAACCAGAATTACGAAGTAACCCAGGATGGCAACAGCGTTTTTGTAAAAACGTATCCAAAACGGAAAAACTTTAACTGGTCGGGTATTCGCAACCTGCGCATTACGGTGCGTGCCAGTATTCCATCTGATTTCAATGTAACCCTCAAAACCGCCGATGGAGACATCGTGCTGGGTGAAACGAGTGGAGAAATAATGATCCAGACTTCAGATGGCGACGTAAATACCGAATTCCTCTCCGGTCCATCCATCAACATTCGGACGTCAGACGGCGACATTGCAACCGAATCCATGGATGCTGCGCAAGTGTCTGTTGCAACGTCTGATGGCGATATTCGCCTTGAAGATGTTGATGCCGATGACATTTCAGTTCGGACGTCAGACGGCGACATCATGGCGGCGCGGCTTACCGGTGAATCTTCTGTTTCGACGTCTGATGGAGACATCCGCATCAAAGCGATTGAAGGTGCAGAAACAGCTGTACGCACTTCAGATGGAGATATTGTGACTGAGATGGTGGATACCAACAACGCCCAGTTCCAAACGTCGGATGGCAGCATTACCCTCAACAGTGTTGCCGGCGATCTGACAGCCAAGACCTCCAGTGGTAATCTCCGGGTTGGCCTTACGGAGGGCGGCAAAGTCTACCTGCGCTCAGGTGATGGAGATATCCACATCAGCGCGCCAAGCGATTATTCCGCTGAACTGATGCTCCGCGGGGAACGTGTACGGATTGCATCTGGTTTTCAATTCGACGGTAAACTCAAGAAAAACGAAGCGGAAGGTCGTATCAATGGGGGCGAGTTCACCCTCGAAGCCCGTACATCGGACGGAGAAGTAGTTTTTAAGGAAAACTAAGTATTTTTTGCACAGTCCGGGCTTTGGTATTGATTCACGGCCACCATTCCCCGAAATTTGGGCATGGCGAGAATCACGCGCCCGGCACCTGACAAAGAGGTACGGGCTTTACAAAAGAAATTTGACGTCGCTCCTTCAGGGCGTCTGTTCATCAGCGTCCCAGGCGCTGACCTTGATCTGATTGCAACAGATTCTGACAAGGTTGAAGCTGAAGTTTACGTAAAGTCGCAATCCAAAAACGAGGCACTTGCGCTCACCGACCGCATTAAGCTGCGGTTGCGTGCAGTTGACAAGCAAACGGTCAGGATCGAATCCAAGTCCTTCTATCAGAATGGATTTGTGGGTTGGAATACGGACGATGCAATCCAGATACGGCTGCTCATTCGTCTGCCCCGCGCATTTAATGTGGATATTCAGGCATCCGGCAGTGCAACCTCTATTAAGGCCGTTGAAGGCAAAGTGAGTATTCAGTTGTCAGGCGGCTCGCTGAACGCAACAGAATTGCAAGGCCGGCTGGAAGTCATGGGATATGGCTGCACCCTCGACATCGACCAGTTCGAAGGATCCAATCTGGAGCTGGTTGCTGCATCAAGTGCCCTCACAGCCTCGAACGTAAAGGCCAAGCAACTAAGTATCCGCGCACCCAACAATTCAAAAATGCTGTATTAACCCTTGCAGTGCCGATGACCGTTTTGTGGTAAAAACCCTATACAGAGGAGTATTCTATTGAGACTGCACGCAGTGTCATTTCAATAGAAAAACACTCCTCTGCATGGGTTTCTTCCTCGGTTCTGGGCAATGCGCATCACCGAGAGGCTGACATTATTTTGATGGATGTGTCTTTGGC